>JBOGIZ010000604.1:0-20108 GCA_050747805.1 Vicinamibacterales bacterium
CTTCGAGATCGATCACGCGGCGCTCGCGCGCGTTCGCGTCTTTCCGTGCCCGCCGCGCCTCCGCATCCATGCGCTTCTTGTCGATGTAGGAGGGGGCCGACGTATTCGCAGCGGGCGCCGGTTTCGACGGCCGAGGAGCGACGGCCGATGGCCGATGAGCGATGGCCGACGGCCGATGATCGATGTCCGATGGCCGAGGATCGATGGGCGATGACCGAGGATCGATTGACTTCGTCCGACGGCCGTCAGCCATCGGACGGCGAGCGTCGGATGCGGACTGCTCCCGCTCCTTTTTGCTCCACAGGAACTCTTCGTAGGTGCCCAGGTACATCACCGCGTCGCCGCCGCCGATCTCGACGATCTTTGTCGCCAGCTTGTCGACGAAATAGCGATCGTGGGAGACGAAAATCAGCGTGCCGCCGAAATCTTCGAGCGCGTCGAGGAGCACGTCCTTCGAATCGAGATCGAGATGGTTCGTCGGCTCGTCGAGCAGCAGCGTATTCGACGGCCGGAGCAGCATCCGCGCGACGGCGAGACGCGTGCGTTCGCCGCCTGACAGGACACGCACGGGTTTTTCGATGTCGTCGCCCGAGAAGAGAAATCCACCGAGGATGGAGCGGATGTGCGGCACCATGTGGATCGGAGAGTCGCCGGCGAGCGTCTGGTAGACGTTCAGCGTCGGATCGAGCCTGGTCGCCTCGTCCTGCGCAAAGTACTGCATCACGACCTGATGACCGTCGGTGCGCGTCCCGCTGTCGGGCGGCTCGACGCCCGACAGCATCCGCATCATCGTCGACTTGCCGACGCCGTTGGGTCCGATGAGCGCGATCCGGTCGCCTCGCTCGATGTGCAGATTGACATCGGCGAATACGGTGTGCTCGCCGTACGATTTCCGCGCGTCCTTCAGCTCGAGCACGACGCGGCCGCTCTTCTGGCTGTGCGGAAAGTGGAAGTGCACGCGCTTGCGCTCGGGCGGAATCTCGATGCGGACGATCTTGTCGAGCATCTTGATGCGGCTTTGCACCTGCGACGCTTTGGTGGCCTGATACCGGAAGCGATTGATAAACGCCTGCATCCGCTCGATCTCGTCGTCCTGATCGCGTTTCTGCTGGCGGAGGCGTTCCATGCGCGCGTCGCGCTCGGTCACGTATGCCGAGTAGTTGCCCGTGTAGTCGGTGAGCGTGCGCATGCCGATTTCGGTGATGCGCGTGACGACCGCGTCGAGGAAGTAGCGATCGTGAGAGACGAGGATGACGGCGTGCGGGTAGTCGCCGAGGTATTCCTCGAGCCAGTTCCGCGCGTCGAGGTCGAGGTGATTCGTGGGCTCGTCGAGCAGGAGCAGTCCGGGGCGTCCGAGCAGCAGGCGCGCGAGCGCGATGCGCATCTGCCAGCCGCCCGAGAACGTCTCCGTCTTCTTCTCGAGATCGGCGTCGCTGAATCCCAGGCCGCGAAGGACGGTCGTGACCTTCAGCTCGATGCTGTAGCCCTCGCTGCGGCGGAAGGCGTCTTGCAACTCGGCGTAGCGCGAGAGCATCGCTTCGTGCTCCTCGTGGGATGCCTCGTCTGTGCCGAGCCGGTCTTCGAGCGCGGCGATTTCGTCGCGCATGTCGAGCAGCGGCTTGAACGCAAGCGAGACCTCTTCGCGCAGCGTGTTGCCGCTGTAGGTCAGGCCGTCCTGGGGTAGATAGCCGATCGTCAGGCTCGCAGGCTTGACGATCGCGCCGCCGTCAGGTTCTTCGAACCCGGCCAGCATCCGCAGGAGCGTCGTCTTCCCGGCGCCGTTCGGCCCGCTCAGGCCCACGCGCTCGCGGTCGTCGATCTGCCAGGTGACGTGGTCGAGCAGGACGCGCTCGCCGAAGGACTTTGAGAGTTGCGAAAGCTGAATCACGTCGTGAAGAGGGCCGTTGCCGGTTGCCGGTTGCCGGTTGCCGGTTGCCAGTTGCCAGTTGCCAGTGCTTACGCTTACCAGTTTACACAACCGGGAACTCGGGACTGGGGACTGGGAACCGGGAACTGGCAACCGGGAACCGGGAACCGGGAACTGGAAACTGGGAACTGGGAACTGGAAACTGGAAACTGGAAACTGGAAACTGGAAACTGGCAACCGGGAACTGGCCACGGGTCCCGGCCCACGGCCCACGGTCCACGACCCGCGGTCGACTACTCTCCCAGCGCTTTCGATGCCGCGGCGAGCACACGCGGTACCCGAAAAGGCTTCGTGAGATATCCGGAGACACCGAGATTCACCGCTTCGATGGCGCTGGCTTCCGTCGAGAAACCGGTGATGATGATGACCGGCATGTCGGCTTTGAGGCGCCGCGCTTCGCGGATCACGCTCAGGCCGTCGACGCCGGGCATCTTGAGGTCCGTAATCAGCAGGTCGTAGGGGATGACGCGCAGGCGATCGAGTGCCGTACGGCCGTCGGGCGCCAGGTCCACATCGTACTCGGCGAGCGCGAGCGTCTTCGACAGCAGATCGCGAATCGTCGCCTCGTCGTCCACCACGAGCACCCGCGGACGCGCGCCGGGCGCAACAGCGGCGCGTGCCGGAGCGGTGGTACCGCGCGATCCGCGAGGGCGCTGCGTTTCGAGCCATGCGTCGATGTCGCGCTTCCGGAAGCGCCATTGGCGTCCGACGCGCACGGCCGGAATCTTTCCCGCTTTGATCAATCGATAGATCGTGCGCAGATTGACTTGGAGGTACTCGAGCACCTCCTCCGTCGTCAGGAAACTTTCGTCAATCATGCGGCAGGAAAATCCGCCCTCACTCTATCACCAACCTCTGCAGTTGGCAGCGCAATCCTGAAGACGGCGCCCCCGGTGCGGCCGTTCGCGGCGCTGATCGTTCCGCCGTGATCCTGTATGATCCCGTACGTGATCGCCAACCCGAGTCCCGTGCCCTGGCCAACCTCCTTGGTCGTGAAAAATGGGTCGAAGATTCGCGGCAGCACATCGGCCGCAATGCCAGGACCGCTGTCGCGGATCGTCACGATCACGCGCCTGCCCGGCCGCGGACTCGCCGTGCTGATCGTGATTGTTCGCGACCGGCCGCCCGCGATGACGGCGTGTTCGGCGTTGATGAGGACGTTTAGAAATGCCTGCTGCAGCAGCAGCGCGTCGGCGGCCACGGCGGGGAGGCGTTTCCCCTGATGCCGCACGATTGTGATCTTCTGCTGGGTTAGGCGGAGGGCCTGGCTTGCCATCGCACGCGTCAATACGCGATCGACGTCCGTGCGCCGCCGCACCAGCCGCCGCGACCCGGTGAACGCGAGCAGATGCTGCACAATCTTCGCGGCGCGGTCCGCCTCCTGGTAGATCTGTTTCAGATCGCGGCGGACAGGCCGCGCCGCGTCGTTCATCTGCAGCAGTTCGAGATGGCCGAGCACTCCTTGCAGCGGATTGTTCATCTCGTGCGCGATCCCGGCGACGAACTGACCGAGCGAGGCGAGCTTCTCCGACTGGCTGAGACGCTCCTGCAGCGCCGCGCGCTCCGCCTCGAGACGCGCCTGGCGCGTGATGTCGCGCGCCACCAGCACGCGTCCGACCGACTGTCCGTCGTCGGTCACCAGCGGCGTCGCGGTCAGCAGGAAGGTGCCGTCGAGTTCCGGATCGTCGACGCGGCGGGCCGTCGCGGGGAGCACGCCCTGCCACGTGTCAGCCGCCTCGACGAATGCCACGGTCTCGGCGCCGACGAGCTCGCCGAGCGGGCGCCGCACGACGTCGGCGCGCCGATACCCGACGCGCGCGGCGAACGCGTCGTTGGTCTGCACCACGCGCAGATCGCGATCGACGACGGCGACGAGATCGACGAGTGAGTTGAACGTGTCTTCCAGCAGACGGCGCTGCCGCAGGATGTCGTCGAGCAGCTGCACGTTTTCGATGCCGACCGACAACTGCCGCGCCAGCTCGTGAAAAAATGCGATCACATCGCGCTCGCCGGAGAAGGCGCGTCGGGCTCGGCCCCGCGCGGGGGTCGCTCGCCGCTCGACGACCAGCGTACCGAGCGCGCGGCGCCACCCGCGGAGCGGCGCGGCCAGATGCGCGCCGCGGCGAGTGGGCCGATCGAGCCGCAGCCCCCAGGCGGCGGGATGCGATCGGTCTTCGATCGAGATCCGTGTCTTGGGCGGGCGGGGTCCGATCGATGCCACGAGCGACAGCTCGCGGACGCGGCGCTCGTGCAGCCAGATTTCGACCGAGCGGGCACCAAGCGCGCGCCGGATCGCTGGCGTGACGGCTTCCAGGGCCGCCGGGAGCGTCAGGCTCGCCGACAGACTGCGTGAAAAGAGGAGCAGCAGCTCGCGGAGACGCGTGTCCATCTGCGCCTCGCGCCCGGGCCGCGTGCGCGCCGATGACGATTTTGAGATCATGATTCGGCGGCCGGCCGGCCCTAAGACTATCGCTGAACGCCGGGCGCCGCGCAAAGCCAAAACCAGGGTCCCTCAGTCTAATTGAGCAAGAAGTGAGCTCCTTCGTGGCGTCGACGGACGAAGAACTGGTCGCCCGGTCCAGAGGAGGCGATCTGGACAGCTTTAACCAGCTCGTCCTCCGCTGGGAGCGGCCTATCTACGCCCTCGCGTACCGGGTGATTGGACGCGAGGAAGACGCCCGCGACGTCTGCCAGGAGACGTTTCTGCGCGCCTTCCGGGCGCTTGGCGGGTTCAAAGGTCAGGCGAAATTCTCGTCCTGGATCTACCGCATCACCCTGAACCTCTGCCGCGACTGGATCCGGCGCGAGCGGCGCCAGCCCGTCGCGCAGGCGCCGGAGGGGATGGATATCGTCGAGCTGGCCTCGCAAAACGCCGTGCCGGCGGAGTCCATCGAAGACCTGGTGGCGCGTCGCGAAATCGGCCAGGCCGTGGCGCGCGCGATGGCGGATCTGCCCGCCGAGCAGCGGACCGCCATCATCCTCAAGGAGTACCACGGCCTGACATTTCAGGAAATCGCGGACATGCTCGAATGCCCGCTGAGCACGGTGAAGACGCGGTTGTACCAAGGGCTGACGGTGCTCCGCCGCGAGCTCGAACGCGGCGGCATGGCGCGCTGAGGGCGGGGACTGCTGATCGTTGAAACGCGGTGAATGATCATGTGCGATAAGGAACTGCTCGTTGCCTATCTGTACGACGAAGTGAGCGACGCCGAGCGCGCGCGAGCCGAGACGCACTTGCGCGCCTGCGCGGCCTGCCGTGAGGAACTGGCGGTGCTGCGCGGCCTGCGGACGGATTTGGCCTCGTGGGCGCCCCCTCAGCCGGAGCTCGGCTTCCGCGTCGTGCACGGCCGTGAACCCGCGGCGCCTGCCACGTGGCGCTCGCGTTTCACGCCCGCCTTCGGGCTTGCCGCAGCGGCTGTGCTGGTGCTCGCCGCGTCGAGCGCCGTCGCGAATCTACAGGTGCACTACGGACAGGACGGGCTGACGATCCGTACGGGCTGGACGCGTTCGACAGTTCCGCCCGCCCCGTCCGAGCCAGTCGTGGCGACGGCCCAGCCGGCGGCGATCGACGCGGCCGCGCTTCGGACGATCGAACAGCGGCTCGCCGATCTCGAGCAGCGCTCCCCGCAGGCGGCAACGTCCCGCGACGCCCGGGCTGACTCGACGGCCGCGTCCCGCGTCTCCGACGCCGCAACGCTCAAACGCGTCGACGCGCTGATCGCTCGGAGCGAGAATCGCGAGCAGACGGTGCTCGCCCGGCAGATTCAGCAGGTGACGCTCGATTTCGACCGGAAGCGTGCGACCGATCTCGGGCGCGTGCAGCAGGCCTTGACCTTGATTGATAATCGGGCCGCTTCCGACGCGGTCATGCATCGTCAGCTCGCGGACATGGTCAGGGCAGTGGCAGGGCAGAAGTAGTCATGGGAGGGCGGACGGCATCGTCCGCGGCGAGGACATCATGAAGTCAGGTGTGTGGACGGCGGCGGCGGTTCTGGCGGCAGGCACGATGGTAGGGGCGCAGACGCCTGCGCCGCAGCAGACGGCGGCGGAAAGCCGTCGCGATGCGATGCAGGTCATGGAAGGCGTGCTCACCGCGTCGGTGAGATCGGGGGCCGCGCAGCTCAATCGCCGGATGCAGGCGATCGAGCCCAGCATGATGGTGCTGTCGGGCGAGGCGCGGGCGCGGGGCTTCCTGATCGAGGGCTACGGCATCTTCTTCGACGTCGAGATCCCCGCGGTCAACCAGGCGGTAATCTGGTCCGTCAAGACGATCAACCGCGACAGTCAACTGGGTCCCTCACTCGCGCTGCTGCGGCAGTATGTCGGCGGGATCAACGATCCAGCGGCGCGGCAGCAGGCCGAGCAGGCGCTGCGCCAAGTCGAGCAGCAGGTTGGACCAATCCCCGCGGCTCAGCAGTCCGGGACGGTCGCCGCGGCGAGCACTGACAGCACGCCCATGCCCGACCTCGGCGACCCGAACGAGGAATACACGAATACCATCAAGCGTGCGCTGGTCGACGCGATGCTCGACTACAGCGCGTCAATGAAGCTCGGTCCCGACGAATGGCTGACGGTGGCCGCAAGCGACAGCGAAGGTCCGCTGATGCCGGGCCAGCTCTACGACACAGCGACGACGATCCTGCGCGTGAAGGGGAGCGACCTCGCGGCGTATCAGACCGGCAAGTTGTCGCGCGAGGACGCGCTCAAGAAAGTCGAGGTGCGGGAGTTCTGAATTCACCGTACACTAGGCGGATGCGGCGTCTGCTTCTCTGCCTCCCCCTGGCCGGGGCCGTCCTGCTTGCGTGCACCCGGCCGATCGACGTCCAACAGACGATTCACGTCGCCGACATCAGCGGCGGTTATCACGACGTCGGCATCGTCGAGGGCCGCAACAAGATCGTCCCCAGCATTACCTTTCGGATCACGAAGAGCCTCAACGAGTCGATCCATCCGCTGTCCCTGAACATCTCCTTCAAGAAGCTGCCGCTTCCCGGCACCGCGCCGCCGCCGAGCGAGGCCGACGAGGAGTGGGACGAGTTCTATATTCAGACCGTTGACTTTCAGGGGAACACGTCGGCGCCGCTGACGGTGCGCTCGAAGGCCGGTTACACGGGCGATCCTCCCCAGACGCGCGACGAGATCCTTCACAATCATCTTTTTCAAGACGTCCGCGCCGACATCTTCGCCAAATACGCCGCTGGGCAATGGGTGAAGATCGAGTCGTATCAGCTTCCGCGGCGCCTGCTCACCGACTAGGGCGCCAGTCTTTTCTTCGTCCAGCCTCGTGGCCATTTCGCAGCCCGCTGCCACCGCGCTCGAGCGGCGGCTTGGTCCGTACGACGCGGCGGCGATCGTCATCTCGAACGTCATCGGCGGCGGAATTTTCTTCGTGCCCGTGATCGTCGCCCAGCTCGTGCCGGGCGCGACCGCGATGCTCGCTGTGTGGATTTTCGGCGGCGCGCTGGCGTTTGCCGGTGCGATGGCCTACGCCGAGCTTGCGGCCGTGAGGCCGCATGCCGGCGGCGAGTACGTGTACCTGCGCGAAGCCTTCGGGCCGCTTGCCGCGTTCCTGACCGGCTGGACGTCGTTCGTCGCGGGCTTCTCGGGCGCGATCGCCGCCGGTGCGGTGGCGCTCGCCGGCTATCTCGGGCGCTTCATTCCAGCGGCGGCCGACGACACGAGGCTCGTCGCGATCCCCGGCTTCGACATCTCCCCGAAGACCCTCGTCGCGCTCGCCGCGATTGCCGCGTTGACCCTGATCCACGTGCGCGGACTCGGGCCGGGACGCCTGGTCCAGAACATCCTGGCCGGACTGAAGGTGAGCGCGATTGTCGCGCTCGTGGCGTTCGGGTTCGCGGCCGGACACGGAAGCGCCGCGCATTTCATGCCCAGTGTCGTCTCGCCGGTGGCCTGGACGCTCGCGCTCGTGCCGGTGATGTTCAGCTACTCGGGATGGAACGCGGCTGCGTACGTGGCCGAAGAAGTGCGCCAGCCGTCGCGCAACGTCCCGCTCGCGCTCGCGCTCGGCACCGTGACCGTCGTCGCGGTGTATGTCGCGCTCAACGCGCTGTACGTATTTGCGTTTCCGGTGGCGGAACTTGCGCGCCTGCCGGGCGACCGGCTCATGGACGCCGTGGCGCAGCGGCTGTTCGGCTTCGCCGCCGGCAATCTGCTCGCGCTTTTCACGATTGTCAGCATCGCCGCGAGTATCAGCGCGATGGTGATGGCGGGGCCGCGCGTGTATTACGCGATGGCGCGCGACGGGTTGTTCGTGCCCGCGGCCGGGCGCGTCCACGATCGCTATCGGACGCCGGCGGTCGCCATTGTCGCGCAGGGGATCTGGAGCGGCGTGCTCGTACTGTCAGGATCGCTGTCGGAGCTGGTCACCTATACGGGTTTTGCGGTCGTGCTGTTTTCCGCCGTGGCGGTGAGCGGACTCTTCGTGCTGCGCCGGCGGCGGCCGCAGCGCGTGCGGCCGTTTTCCGCGTGGGGCTATCCATGGGCGCCCGGCGTCTTCGTCGTCGTCAGCGCGGTGATCGTCGCGAACCAACTGTGGAGCAACCCGGGCACGAGCGCCGTGGGCCTGGCGCTCATCGCCGCGGGAGTGCCGCTCTATTTTCTGATTCGTGCGCGGCGATTCCCGAGCGTCCCGCGCGACGCAGATTAGCGACGGGCGCCCGCCGGCGGCTCATCCCGCACGCCGCTCGACCGAAGCAGCGCGACGAGCGTGAGAATCGCCAGCGTGCCATCGCTGGCGGCAAACAGCAGGAACGACGCCGGTGAGTGCCGGATCACATAATCGACCACGAACGCCGCGGCGCCGGCGCCCTTGAGCCCCGGTCCCATCACCCAGAGGTACCACCGCGAGCCGACCGGGTGGCGCCACGGCCAGTAGTAGCCCACGCCGATCGCGATCAGAAAGAGCGCGTTCAGATCGGAGAAGATGCGGGGGTGCGCGGGTTCGACGCCGAACCCGGCCGCCAGCAGTCCGGGGACGAGCAGCAGCACGAGTCCAACGGCCCCGTCGTACACGCCGGAGATCGCGGCGATCGCGCGTACGAAAAAAAGGTGGCGAGAGGCCATGCCGTCTCGCCACCTACGATACGCCAAGCGCGGACGCCGCTTAGGACCCCATCAGGAATAACTTGATCGTTGTGGCCGCCGATGCATCCCGCCGGGCTTCGTTGCTCGTCGCTGCCATACTCCCGGTATGCGCGCTCCTCGCGCCTCGCCGGGCGGGCGCCTCGACACCCACAACGACCAACTTATTCCCGACAGGGTCCTTACCGGACCTTCTTCAGGTCGCCCTCGAAGGTCACTGTCTGCTGCGGCGTGATCACGGCGTCGAATTCATCCGCCTGATACCCGGGCGCTTCGACGCGGATCTTGTGTCGGCCGGCCGTGAGCGGCAGCTTCTGAAACGCTCCATCGAAGTTGTCCACCGTCCCGACGAGGTAGCCGTCCACGTACACCTTCGCGTCCCGCGGTTTGACCTTCAGCTTGAGACTGCCCTCATCGGCCGAGTTCTGCGACGTCGAGTAACTGCCGGCGCCGTAGTTGTACGGATCCCCCGAGCCGCCGTAAAGGTCGTTCATCGGATCGAAGTACGGGTAGGTCCCGAGGCCGAAGCCGGTGAAGAACGGATAATAGATGGGACCGTAGAACGGATCGTATTCGTAGAACCCGTACGGGCTGCCAAAGCCGCTGTTGTAGTAGCCGGCGCCGTACCCGTAGTACGGGTAATAGCCGAACGCGCCGTAATACGCGGGATTACCGAGGCGCGGCGGCACTGTGCGCGCGACCGCCGTATCGTGGCCGGGATTACTCCCGCGCGCTCGCGCCCATGACGGTACGGCCGCGGAGGTTGGACTCGTCGACGGACGCGTCCGCGCTCCCGAGTTGGCCGGCGCAGCCTGTGCGCCCTGCACGCGCGGCGTCGCACGCTCGCCGGTTGACCGGCTCGTCGCTGCGGGCGCCGACCCGCCGATGCGGCGCTGCGGCGCGGCTTCGTGAAGCCCCATCGACGTCGAGCGCATCGACGGCGCCATCGCGGCGCCGGCCGACGGAGAATTCACGCTGACGCCAGAGTTGGCGCCGCCCGAAGTGGCCATGCCGGCGCTGCTCGGGACGGCCGTCCCGCCGCTGCTCGCGCCGCTACTTCCGCCGGATCCGCGGGCGACTGCGGTATCGCCTCCCGACGCGCTGCCGCTCGGCGGCGTCCGCTGCGCCAGCGCCGGGGACGCTGCGAGCGCCAGCCCCGCCACCAAGATGCCGACCCTGCAAGTGAACCGTTTCATGTGCGCCTCCAAGACGGAAAACGCGAAATCCAACACCCCATTGTGCAACAGATCTGCCACAGATCAGCCGTTAATTTCGCGCCATTTCCGCGGTTTCGTGGGCGGCGCGTCCTGCATCGAGGACAGCGACCCCGTACTGTCTTGGACGCCGACGTACGCCTCCCCGATCTCGGACGAGCCGGCTCATTTGTCGAACGGCGCGCCCCCCGGCGGTTTTCTGCTTTGATACAGTGTGGATCTGGCCCTCCAATCGATGTTTCACGCCACGACCGTTCTCGCCGTCCGCCACAACAATCACGCTGTCATGGCCAGCGACGGCCAGGTCACGTTTGGCGACACCGTCGTCAAGCAGGGCGCGCGGAAGATCCGCCGGCTGTACAACGATCGCATCCTCGCCGGCTTCGCTGGCTCGGCCGCCGATTCGTTCGCGCTGTTTGCGCGATTCGAAGCGAAGCTCGAACAATATCGCGGCAACCTCGAGCGTTCGGCCGTCGAGCTCGCAAAAGACTGGCGGACCGATCGCATCCTGCGCCGGCTCGAAGCGATGCTGATCGTCATGGATCCGACGTCGACTTATCTGCTCTCCGGCAACGGCGATCTGATCGAGCCCGACGACGGGATCGTGGCGATTGGATCGGGAGGCGCCTATGCGCTGGCGGCCGCGAAGGCGCTGGCACTCCATACCGAGCTCGACGCGCGCACCATCGCCGAACAGGCGATGCACATCGCCGCCGCGATCTGCATCTACACGAACGACACCCTCACGGTTGAAGTGCTGTAATGCCCATCTATCTTCCGGAATCGACCACCTCCACGATCCAGTCGCTCACGCCGCGGCAGATCGTCGTCGAACTCGACAAGTACGTCGTCGGACAGCATCAGGCGAAGCGGGCGGTGGCGATCGCGCTGCGCAACCGTATGCGGCGCCAGAAGCTCTCGGCCGAAATGGCCGAAGAAGTCGTTCCGAAGAACATCCTCATGATTGGGCCGACCGGCGTCGGCAAGACCGAGATCGCGCGGCGCCTCGCGAAACTTGCGCAGTCGCCGTTTCTCAAAGTGGAAGCGTCGAAGTTCACCGAGGTCGGCTACGTCGGGCGCGACGTCGAGTCGATGATCCGCGACCTGACGGAGATTGCCGTGGACATGATCCGCGAAGAGCGGACCGCGGAAGTGCGCGAGAAGGCGAAGCAGGCGGCCGAGGAGCGCCTCCTCGATCTGCTGCTGCCGCCGCTGCCGCCGGCGGCGGAGTACGACGAACAGGCGGCGTCGCTTCGCGAGCAGGCGCAGCGGACGCGCGAAAAGCTACGCGAGCAGCTGCGCGACGGGCGCCTCGATCACAAGCAGGTCGAAATCGACGTGCGCGAGAAGTCGTTCCCGTCGTTCGAGATCATCGCCGGATCGTCGGTCGAGGAAGTGGACATCAACGTCAAGGACATGCTGCCGGGCCTCTTCCAGGGACGCACGAAGAAGCGGCGCGTCGCCGTGCCAGACGCGCTCGAAGCGCTGCGCCAGGAAGAAGAGCAGAAGCTGATCGACATGGAGAGCGTGGCGCGCGCGGCCGTCGACCGCGTGCAGCAAGCGGGTATCGTGTTCATCGACGAGATCGACAAAGTGGCCGGGCGCGAGGGGGGGCACGGCCCGGATGTCAGCCGCGAGGGCGTGCAGCGCGACATTCTGCCGATCGTCGAGGGCACGACCGTCAACACGAAATACTGAATGGTGCGAACCGATCACATTCTGTTCATCGCCGCCGGCGCCTTCCACGTCTCCAAGCCGTCGGACCTCATCCCGGAGCTGCAGGGGCGGTTTCCCATCCGCGTCGAGCTCGAGACGCTCAGCCGAGACGACTTCGTGCGGATCCTGACCGAGCCCAGGAACGCGCTGGTACGGCAGTATTCGGCGCTGCTTTTGACGGAGGGGGTCGATCTGCAGTTCACGCGGGACGCGATCGAGCGCATCGCCGACGTGGCGATGTTCGTGAACGAGCGGACCGAGAACATCGGTGCGCGGCGCTTGCACACGGTGATGGAGAAGCTGCTCGACGAATTGTCCTTCGAGGCGCCCGATCTGACCGACAAGCATCTGACCGTCGATGGCGCGTACGTCGATCGCATGCTCAGCGAGATCGCGAAGAACGAAGATCTCTCGCGATATATCCTCTAGACGTGCGCGTCGTTGCCCGAGCGGGACGTCGGCGGTGGGCGGTCGCACCGAAAGGTGCGTTCTGTCTGCTGGCGTTTCTCGTGCTCGCCGCGTCCTGCGGCAAAAAGGGACCGCCACGTCCGCCCCTCAATCTCGTGCCCGGCGCGGCGGCGCCGTTTGCCGGGCTGCGCATCGGCAACTCCGTGTACTTGCAGATGACCGTGCCGACGAAGAACGGGAATGGCCCGGGACCCGTGTCGCTCGGCCGGATCGACATTTACGCCGCAACGGTCGATGTGAACGTGGCCCCACCGACGAATCCCGAGTTGATGAAGCCCGCGTTTCTCATCGGCCACATCGACGTGCGGCCGCCGGTCGATCCCGATGAGCCGCTGCCGGACGTTCCGGTGAACGACACGCGGCCCCGTCCCGGCGACGTCGTGTCGTTTGTCGAGCCGCTCACCGCGGCGCAGTCGGTTGCGCAGATTCTTCAAAAGCCGCTGTCGAAAAAAGCGGCGCAGCTCGCGCGCGGCGGGCGGGGCGGACGCGGGAAGGGCGGAAGTGCTGCCGCGGGCACCCCGGGCGCGGCTCCGGCTGCGGCCGCGAAACCTCCGGGCGCGCCCGTGCTCACGCGCGTGTACATGGTCGTGGGGTTGACGCCGAAAGGCCGTCGGGGCGCACCGTCCGCGCGCGTGACAGTTCCTCTGCTCGCGCCGCCGCCGGCGCTCACGCAGGCGCCCGTCGCGACCGCGAGCCAGACGTCGGTCTCGGTGACCTGGACGCCGCCGTCGTCGAACTCCGATGAATCGCTCGGACTCACCTACAACGTGTACGCGGCCCCGGCGGGCGGTCCGGCGCAACCCGCGGCGGCCGAGAAGGCGCCCGAGCCGCTCAATCCGAAGCCGCTCACGGAGCTCACCTTCGAACATCCAGGCGCCGACCCGGGCAAGGAGCAGTGCTTCACCGTCCGCACCGTCGCGACGGTTGTCGGCCTGCCGATCGAAAGCGACGCGTCGCCCGCCGGCTGCGTCACGCCCCGCGATACGTTTCCGCCCGCGGCGCCAAAGAACCTCGCCGTGGTCGGCGGCACGGGCGGCCGCATGAATCTTATCTGGGACGCCAATACCGAGACCGATCTGGCCGGCTACATCGTGTTGCGTGCGGAGGCTCCCGATGCCAGACTGCAGCCGCTCACGCCGCAGCCGATTAAGGAACCGCGCTACACCGACGAGACGGCGAAACCTGGAACGACGTACCTGTATGCGGTGATCGCGGTCGATACGTCCGGAAATCGCAGCGAGCGGTCGAATACCGTCACGGAAACAGCGAGATGAAAAAATTCTATCGAATCGAACATCACGGCCGTGCGCGGCACGTCATCGAAGAAGACGGCCGCTGGCGGCTCCTCGAAGGGGACTTGTTCGGCGCCTATCACGCCGGCGACGAGATCGCTCGGGGATCGGTTCGCCTGCTCGCGCCGGTCGCGCCGTCGAAGATCGTCGCGATCGGGCTCAACTACAAGGACCACGCGGCGGAACAGCGCAAGCCGCTTCCCAAAGAGCCGATGATCTTCATGAAGCCGTCGACCGCGGTCGTCGGGCCGGAAGAGCCGATCGTGCTCCCGCGGTGGGCCGGCCGGATCGATCACGAAGCCGAGGTCGGCGTCGTCATCGGGCGCCGGGCGAGACAGGTCAGCGAGGGGGACGCGCGAACATATGTGCTCGGGCTCGTCTGCCTCAACGACGTGACGGCGCGCGAACTGCAAACAAAAGACGTGCAGTACACCCGCGCGAAGGGCTTCGACACGTTCGCGCCGATCGGTCCCTGCGTGGCCGAGGTGGACTACCATGCGGACGATGGCGTCGTGATCGAAGGGTGGGTCAACAGCGAACGGCGCCAGCACTCGAGCACGCGCGAGCTCGTCTTTCCGATCGATCGGCTGATCGCGCACGTGACCCAGGCGATGACGCTGCTGCCTGGCGATATCATCGCAACGGGGACCCCGGCCGGCATCGGGCCGCTGACGCCGGGCGATCGCGTCACGATCAAGGTCGGCGGCGTCGGCGAGTTGTCGAATCCGGTTCAGTAGCCTAGCGATGTAATCAGGAGCAACGCCATGAAACTCTTTATCGATTCCGGCAACCTCAAGGACATTGCCGCGCTGGTGCCGCTCGGCATCATCGACGGCATCACGACCAATCCCACGCTCCTCTCGAAGGAGCCTGGCGACTATCATGAGAACCTGAAAAAAATCTGTCAGCTCGTGAAGGGTCCGACGAGCGCGGAGGTTGTCGAGACCGAGGCGGAGGCGATGATCCGCCAGGGGCGCGACCTCTCAAAGATCGATCCGTGGATCGTCGTCAAAGTGCCGTTGACGCGAGACGGCATCAAGGCCTGCAAGGCGCTGTCGAGCGAAGGCATCAAGGTGAACGTCACGCTCTGCTTCTCGCCGGCGCAGGCGCTCCTCGCGGCAAAGGTGGGCGCCACCTACATCAGCCCCTTCGTCGGGCGGCTGGACGATGTCGCGACGCCTGGGATGGAGCTGGTTCGCGACATCGTGGAGATCTACGAGAACTACAGCTTCAAGACCGAGATTCTCGTCGCGAGCACGCGCGGTCCGATGCACATCGTCGAAGCGGCGAGGATGGGCGCGGACATCTGCACCTGTCCGCCGGCAATCATCGACGCGCTGTTCAACCATCCGCTGACCGACGTCGGATTGAAGAAATTCCTCGCCGACTGGGACAAGGCGTACGGCGCGGGGGCGGCACGATAGCGCTGCCACCCCACATGGATCCGATCGAACATCTGAACGACCTCGAACGCCGCGCTGAACAGGGCGGCGGGGACGCGCGGCTGCGCCGCCAGCACGACGCCGGCAAGTTGACCGCGCGCGAACGGATCGATCTGCTCTTCGACCCGGGCACGTTCGAGGAGGTCGACAAGCTCGTGGTCCATCGCTGCCGCGATTTCGGCATCGACGAGCAGCTCGTGCCCGGCGACGGCGTCGTCTGCGGCTACGGGCGGGTAGAAGGGCGGCGGGTCTGCGCGTTCGCGCAGGATTTCACCGTCTTCGGCGGGTCTTTGTCCGAGACCAACGCCGCCAAGATCGTCAAAATCATGGACGCGGCCATGAAGATGGGCGCGCCGATCGTCGGCCTGAATGATTCCGGCGGCGCGCGCATCCAGGAAGGCGTGCTGTCGCTCGGCGGCTACGCCGACATCTTTCTGCGCAATACGCTCGCCTCCGGGGTCGTCCCGCAGATTTCCGCGATCATGGGACCGTGCGCCGGCGGGGCGGTCTATTCGCCGGCGATCACCGATTTCACCGTGATGGTCGAGGGCACGAGCTACATGTTAGTGACCGGGCCCGATGTCATCAAGACGGTGACGCACGAAGAGGTCACGAAAGATCAACTGGGCGGCGCCATGACGCACAACGCGACGAGCGGTGTCGCGCATTTCGCCGTGGCCGGCGATCGCGAGTGCCTGCGCCTCATCCGCGAGCTGCTGTCGTACATGCCAGGCAACAACGTGGACGATCCGCCCCGGCGCGAGACGGCCGATGCCGTCGATCGCGAAGACGAAGCGCTCGACCGGCTCGTGCCTTCGTCACCCAATCAGCCGTACGACATGCTCGACCTGATCCATGCCGTCGCGGACGAGGGGGCGTTCCTTGAAGTGCACCGGCACTTCGCGAAAAACATCCTCGTCGGGTTCGCGCGCCTCGGCGGCCGTTCCGTCGGCATCGTCGCGAATCAGCCCGCGCATCTGGCCGGCACGCTCGATATCGACGCGTCGGTGAAGGGGGCGCGCTTCGTGCGGTTCTGCGACGCGTTCAATATCCCGCTCGTGACCTTCGAGGACGTCCCCGGATTTCTGCCGGGCACGGTCCAGGAATACGGCGGCATCATCCGCCACGGCGCCAAGCTGCTGTTCGCGTTTGCCGAAGCGACGGTGCCGAAAGTGACCGTGATCACGCGCAAGGCGTATGGCGGCGCGTACTGCGTCATGTCGAGCAAGCACATCAGGACGGACGTGAACTATGCGTGGCCCGGCGCCGAGATCGCCGTGATGGGTCCGGAGGCCGCGGTCAACATTCTCTACAAGCGCGAGATCGAGAAATCGGCCGATCCGCAGGCCGCCCGCGCCGCACGCGTCGGCGAATTCCGCGAGAAGTTTGCCAATCCGTACATCGCCGCCGGCCGCGGGTTCATCGACGAAGTGATCCACCCCAGGCAGACGCGCCGCAAACTCATTGCGGCGCTCGCCGCGCTCGAAACCAAGCGCGACACAAATCCGCCGAAGAAGCACGGGAATATTCCGCTCTAAAGAGGTTCGAAACCCCGAACCGGCTAAAATCTCTACCAATGAAAGTGCTGATCGCGAACCGCGGCGAGATCGCGGTCCGCATAATTCGGGCCTGCCGTGAGCTGGGCCTGCCGACGGTCGCGGTGTACTCGGACTGCGATCGCGGCGCGCGGCACGTCCGCGATGCCGATCAGGCCGTGCACATCGGTCCGAGCCCCGCCGTCGACAGCTATCTCCGAATCGATCGAATCGTCGACGCCGCCAAGGCGACTGGGGCTGACGCGGTGCATCCGGGCTACGGCTTTCTGGCGGAAAACGCCGCCTTTGCGGCGGCATGCGCGGATGCCGGTCTGACCTTTATCGGGCCGTCGCCCGCCGCGATTGAGGCGATGGGCAGCAAGACCGGCGCGCGCCAAATCGCCATTCGCGCCGGCGTGCCCGTCGTTCCAGGCAGCGAGACGCCGCTCGCCGCGGATGCTCCCGACGCCGAGATTCGACGCGAGGCCGAACGCATCGGGTATCCGCTCATGGTCAAGGCCGTCGCCGGCGGCGGCGGCAAGGGCATGCGGGTGGTCGAGACGCCGGATCGGCTGCTCGAGGCGGTGAGGACTGCGCGCTCCGAGGCGGGCTCCTCGTTCGGTGACACCGCCGTGTACTTTGAACGCCGGCTGCGTGCGCCGCGGCACATCGAAATCCAGCTGCTCGGCGACGTGCACGGTACCGTCGTCCCGTTCGTCGAGCGCGAGTGTTCGATTCAGCGCCGGCATCAGAAGGTCGTCGAGGAATCGCCATCGGTCGCGGTCGATCCGACGCTGCGCCGCCGGATCGCGGACGCCGCCGCGGCGGTGGCGTCGGCGGCGCGCTACAGCAACGCGGGGACGATCGAGTTCCTGCTCGACGAGGATGGATCGTTCTATTTCCTCGAAATGAACACGCGCCTGCAGGTCGAGCATCCGGTGACCGAGATGGTGACGAGCCTCGATCTCGTGCAGTGGCAGATTCGCCTCGCGCGCGGCGAGCGGCTCACGATCGATCCGGCGCGCGCGCTGACGCCGCACGGGCACGCGATCGAATGCCGCATTTACGCCGAGGATCCGGACGAAGCGTTCATGCCGTCGCCGGGGCTCGTCCGGGCCATTCGTCCGGCGAGCGGGCCGGGTGTCCGCAATGACGGCGGCGTGCTCGCCGGCTACGCGGTGCCCGTGTTTTACGATTCGATGATCGCGAAGCTGATCGCATGGGCGGGATCGCGCACCGACGCGATCGCGCGCATGACGCGCGCGCTTCGCGAATACGAGGTCCTGGGCATCAAGACGACGATTCCCTTTTTTCTGTGGCTCATGCGCGAAGCGGACTTTCTTGCCGGGCGGTTCGATACGACGTATCTCGATCGCCTGCTCGCCTCGCGCCGCGGCGATTCGTTCAGCACGTTCAGCGAAGACGACGAGCGTCACGTAGCAATGGCCGCGGCTATCGATGCCTGGTGGCGCGCGAGCGCGTCTGAGGCGCCGACCTCCGGCGCGCGCCGCTCGGCATGGGCGCAGGCGGGCCGCCAGGCGGCTCTCCGCGGCCCGTCGTCATGATTTTCGAAATCGAGCTGAACGGCCGCAGCCGAACCGTGGCCCTGGAACGCGATACCGCGGCGGACGGACGATTCCGCATCACGATCGATGGCGAGACGACCACCGTCGACGCGAAGCGAGAAGGCGCGTCGGGCGTCTCGCTGCTTCTCCCGCGTCAGCCATACACTGGC
Organism: Vicinamibacterales bacterium; assembly: GCA_050747805.1. Taxonomy (GTDB): domain Bacteria; phylum Acidobacteriota; class Vicinamibacteria; order Vicinamibacterales; family 2-12-FULL-66-21; genus JAICSD01. The sequence continues at coordinate 18,431 of JBOGIZ010000604.1, forward strand.
GCCGTCGTTCAGTTCGCACCGGGCACCAGCCCGGGCGAGCAGCTCGGGCTGATCGACGGCCGCACGCTGACCGTGGTCGTCAACGGGCGCAGGTCCGGCCACGGCGGCGCCGATTCGGGGGGTACCGCGCACGGCGAACAGCGCATTACCGCGCCGATGCCGGGCCGCGTCGTCCGAGTGCTCGTATCCGTCGGCGACACGGTCGAGGCGCGGCAGCCCGTCGTCGTCGTCGAGGCGATGAAGATGGAGAACGAGCTGCGATCGCCGAAAGCGGGCCGGGTCACGGACGTCGTCGTCGTGCCCGGGACGTCCGTCGAAGCGGGCCGCGTGCTCGTGGTGGTTGAATAGAGAGAGAAGAGGCGAGGGGAGAAAGCAGAAGCATGGGATGAGCGAGGAACCAGCAACGCCGCCGGGGTCGTCAGAACCGCCGGCACCGTCTCCCACGCCGGCACCAAAACGGCGCCGCAGGCATCCGATCCTGCGCGCGCTGGCGATTCTGATTGCCATCGTCGCGGGACTCCTCGTGGCCTCGCTCACGATCGATCTTGGCCCCGCGGCGCGCAACTACGCCGAGCGGGCCGGTTCGAACTATCTCGATCGTCCCATCCACATCGGCCGTCTCAGCATCGTGCTCCGGACGGGGCAGTTCGAAGTCGACGATCTCGTCATCGAAGGGCTGAAGCCCACCGATCGTCCCTTCCTCACCGCGAAGCGCGTCTACGTGAACCTGCCGTGGTGGACGGTGTTCACCCACGAGCTGATCGTGGAGAACGTCGATATGTCCGGCTGGAACATGCTGGTGGAGCAGTTTCCCGGCGGGAAGCACAGCTTTCCGCGCGTGATGGGACCGCCGCGCAAGGAGCCGCGCCAGCCGTCCCGCTTCAAGCTGACGACGACGGTCAAGTCCGTGATCGCGCACGACGGGCAATTCACGTACGACGACCACGGCACGCCGTGGAGCGTCGTGTGCCCAAACCTCAACGTCGATGTTTTCAAGGGACTCCGGACCTATGAGGGGACGGCGGCGTTCTCGGCCGGCACCGTCAGGATTCAATCGTACGAGCCATTTCGTGCGGGCATGCAGATGCGGTTCGTGATCGACGGCGGCCTGGTGCACGTCGAGGATCTCAACCTGCAGACGGCGGGCGCGTCGTCGCGCGTGACCGGCACGGTCGATCTCGCGCACTGGCCGAACATGCTGTACGACGTGAAGTCGCACGTCGACTTTCCGACACAGAAGAACATCTTTTTTCATGCGATGCACTTCACCGTGACCGGAAAAGCCGACTTCACGGGGACGTTTCGGTTTCACAAAGGCGGCCACGAGCTGAAGGGCGTTTTCACCAGCCCTGAGGCGGGCGTGGATGACTGGCGTTTCCAGAACGTCAAGGGTTCGCTGCTGTGGATTCCGTCCGCGTTGCACGTCACCGACGTCACGACCGCGCTCTACGGCGGCCGCGCGAAATTCGACTATGCGATCGAACAGCTCGGCATCCCGGGGCGTCGTGCCGTCGCCGTGTGGAACGCGGCGTACGACGACGTCGATCTGCCGATGCTCACCGACTTTCTCGAACTTCGGGGACTCCGGCTCGCCGGCCGCCTCTCGGGGCACAACCGCCTCGAGTGGACGCTCGGCGATTTCGCCGACAAACGCGGCGAAGGCGAGGTCAGCGCGACG
>JBOGIZ010000605.1:0-1604 GCA_050747805.1 Vicinamibacterales bacterium
GTCCGCGGCGGCGCCGGCGAGCCAGAGCGGCGGCGCGTCGGGCCGCTGCGCGAGGAGAAGCCGATAGGCGTCGATCAGTGCGCCCACGTTCTTGCGCGGCTCGAGCGTGCCCATGAACAGGATCGGACCGCCGCGCGCCGGCCCCGGTCGCGGCGCCCACGCGGGCGCGCCGGGCGGACAGACGACGATCCGCTCCGCCGCGACGCCGAGGCGCGACTGAACGGCGGACGCGGTAAAGCCTGAGATCGTGACGACGAGGTCGGCGCGCGCGGCGTGCGCTCGAGCGAGGTGCGGATAGTCGCGCCGTACTTCGGCGCGGGTGCGCTCGGCATGATCGAGAAAATCGAGGTCGTGAACAGTGATCACCCGCGCCGCGGCGCGCGCCGGCATCAGGAGCGGATGCAGCGAATGCGCGACGTCCACGCCACCGGTAAACCGCTCGATGGGTGGCCATTCGAGGCGGTGCCACGCCGCGTTGAGCACTCGCACGGGCACGCGCGCATCGACGACGCGCGCTCCGGGCACGGCGCCGGCCGCCAGGCGATCTTTCCAGGAGCTCGAAAAGAGCACCACCGAATCGGCGGCATCCCGAACGCGCAGCAGCGCCGACGCCAGTTCGTGCACGTATTCGCCGACGCCTGTTCTGGCCCGCAGGGCCGGCCGATAGTCAAGCACGATGCGCAAGGCGGGACATGGTACATTTTTCCATTCGTGTTAGCGTTATTTGTTTGGGGCTCGCCCCCGAGCGTGCGACTGCCGCGCGAGCATGCGGAAGGGTCCGAGGGGAGACGCGAGTGAGCCGCCGCGAACGAGCCAGCGGAGCGGAGAGAGCCGGGCGAAGCCGGCGAGCGAGCGCCGCTGTAAGGGAGTCCGAGGGGCGAAGCCCCTCGGAAATAAAATGAAAATTGCGGTCGTTGGATCGGGCTACGTAGGATTGGTCGCCGGTGCGTGTCTGGCTGAAAACGGCAACGACGTGGCGTGCGTCGACAAAGACGCCGCGAAAGTGCGCGCACTCCGGCGCGGACAGATTCCGATCTACGAGCCAGGCCTTGAAGAACTCGTCCGGCGCAATCGCGGAGAGCGCCGGCTCACATTCACGACGGATCTGGCAAAAGCGGTCCGGGGCTCGCAAATCGTCTTTATCGCCGTCGGGACGCCGACCGGCGAGGACGGTTCCGCCGACTTGACGCACGTGCTCGATGTGGCGCGTGCGATCGGCCGCGCGATGAACGGCTACAAGGTCGTCGTCGACAAGAGCACGGTCCCGGTCGGCACGAGCGAGAAAGTGCGCGACGTCATCAGCAAGGAAACCTCGCATCCCTTCAGCGTCGTCAGCAATCCCGAATTTCTGAAGCAGGGCGCCGCGATCGAGGACTTCATGAAGCCCGATCGCGTGGTGATCGGCGCGGGCGATCAGCGGTCGGCCGAGATCATGCGCGAGCTGTACGCGCCGTTCACGAGGACCGGCGCGCCCATCATGATGATGGATTGCGCGAGCGCGGAGCTCTGCAAGTACGCGGCGAATGCCATGCTGGCAACGCGAATCTCCTTCATTAACGTTGTCTCGAACGTGTGTGAGCTCGTCGGCGCCGACGTCGTTCAAG
>JBOGIZ010000606.1:0-5188 GCA_050747805.1 Vicinamibacterales bacterium
CCTGCAGGTTGCCGTCGTTGGTCCCGACCCACACGATGCCGGGCACGGCGGCCGATTCGCCGACCGTCACGATGTTGCTGAATGCGGCCGCGCCGTCGTGCTTCGACGCCATCGGGGCGCTACCGGGAACGCCCATGATCGGCCGATCGTTCCGGCCGATGTCTCGCGTCAGATCGGGCGTGGCGGACCACGTCGCGCCGCGATCGAGCGACTTGAACAGACGATCGCCGCCGAGGTAAATCATCGACGCGTTCAGCGGCGACAGCATGAACGGCGTGTCCCAGTAGAAGCGGAAGGTCGTTCCGGCCGGCACCGGCGGGACGATGTTGCCCTTCGCCGCGGACGGGCCGAAGCCGAACTGCTCGAGCAGTGCGGGGTCGAGTCCTTCAAGCTGCGGCGGGATTTGCGGAGCGCCGCGCCCCGTCGCCGCGGGTCCGCGCGGACGGATGCTGACGGTCTGGCCCGTGTGCAGATCGAGGCGGCTCGTCGCGCCGTCCTGCGACTCGGAATACATGATGCCCCAGTCGGTTGGATCGTTCGCGGTGTAGAAGCCGTCGCCGCCGCCGACGCGATACCAGTCCGAGTTGAGAATTCCCGTGTTGCCGCGTACGGCGCTCGGTCCGCAGAAGCTGCCGTTGTCCTGCAGCCCGCCGCAGACGTAGTACGGCGTCCGCATGTCGGCGCTGATCTTGTAGAACTGACCCACGCCGCCGATATTGTTCACGTACTCCCACGTGTCGGCCTGATCGTAGGTGACGTCGAGACCGCCGTCGTTGCCGACCATGACGTGATTGTGATCGCGCGGATCGATCCAGATCGCGTGGTGATCGCTGTGCGCGAGGCCTTGCACCTGATGCCACTGCTTCCCGCCGTCCGTGGTCTTGAAGAACGGCGCGCCGCCCTGATACGCGATGTCCGGGTTCGTCGGATCGACGCGGATCTGGCTGTAGTACATCGGACGATCCATGCAATTCGAGAGGAAGCGCCACGTCTTGCCCGAGTCGTCCGAGCGCCAGATGCCCGACTTGTTCGGATTCGGCGGTGCAAACGTGACGGGACCGCGGCCGCGATTGCCCTGACCGCAATCCGGCTGCGGTTCATTGCTGCCGAACTCGCCGCGCGCCGCCTGCTCCGGCGTCTGCAGCGTGCCATCGTCATTGACGCCGGCGCCCGTGCCGCCGCTCGGCCCGACTTCGATCGACGCGTAGATCGTCTGCGGATGCGAGCGCGCGACGTCGAGACCGATGCGGCCGATAATCGGATTGTCGGGGAGGCCATTGCCCGTCAGCTTCGTCCACGTTTTCCCGGCGTCGGTCGTCTTCCAGATGCCGCTGCCCGGACCGCCGCCGTTGAAGCCCCACGGCTCGCGCCGCCGCTGGTACGACGCCGCGTAGAGCACATTCGGATTCACCGGATCGATGGACACGTCGGTGAAGCCCGTGTCGTTGTTGATGAATTTCGCGTTCGTCCACGTCTTGCCGCCATCCGTCGTCTTGTAGAGCCCGCGGTCGGGATTCGGGCCGAAGAGATGGCCCACCGCCGCCACGTAGACGATGTCGGGATTCTTGGGATTGACGACGATTCGCGCGATGCTCTGCGTTTCCTTCAGGCCGACGTACGTCCAGTGCTCGCCGGCGTCCGTCGATTTGTATACGCCGGCGCCAAAAGATGCGCTCTGGCGGTTATTCGCCTCACCCGTGCCGACGTAGACGACGTTTGGATCCGAGGGCGCGATCGCGATGTCGCCGATCGAGGTGACTGGCTCCTCATCGACGATCGGTGTCCACGTCGGGCCGTTATTGATCGACTTCCAGACGCCGCCTGTCGCGAATCCGAGATAGATGATGGACGGATTGCTGTCCACGACGGCGATGTCGTCGAGGCGGCCGCCCATCGACGCGGGGCCGATCGAGCGCCAGGTGAAATTCCTCAGGATCGGATCGTCCGTTTTGTGGACGAGCGGGCCGGGCGGTGGCGGCGGTTGAAAGCCCTGCGCCAGGCCTCGAATTCCGAATGCGCATACCGCGGCCGCAACGAGCGCCGCGCACAGGCGGAGGCCTGCTGTTCGATTCATCGAGTGGCTCCTTGACTGCAATGTCGCTGCGATCGGTGTAGGAGTGTACGCTACTTCTTTCCGAAGTCCACCTTCGGCACGCCCTGCGCCGACGGAGGTGCCGCGAAGTACGGATACTCCTTGAAGCCGAACATCTTGGCGGTGAGATTTCCAGGGAAGCGGCGCCGGGCCGTGTCGTAGTCCTGGACGGCCTGGTTGTAGCGCATGCGCGCGACGGAGAGCCGATTCTCGGTGCCTTCGAGGTTATCCATCAGCCGGTTGTATTGCTCGTCGGCCTTCAGGTTTGGATAGGCCTCGACGTCTACGAGCAGCCGCGTGAGCGCCGCCGACTGCTGGTTGGCGGCCTGGATGGTATCTTCCGGCGTTTTCGCACCCGCGAGCGCCGCGCGCGAGTCGGCGATGTCCTTGAACACCGTCTCCTCGTGCGTCGTGTAGCCCTTCACCGTCGCGACGAGGTTCGGAATGAGGTCGTTTCTGCGCTGGAGCTGGTTCTGCACCTCCGCCCATTGCGCCTTGATCGTCTCTTCCTGCGTCGTGAATCGGTTGTAGGAGCAGCCCGATACACTCACCGCGAGCGCGACGACGATTGTGAGCCGCGCCGCCCATCTCATTGCGCTAGTCATACGTCCTCGATTCACCGTTGGATCGACCATTCACCAACCCAACTCACCACTTCAATTCACCAATTCACCAATTCACCAATTCAATTCACCAACTCACCACTTCACCAATTCACCAACTTCCCGACGCTCCTCCCCCGCCCGACGCGCCTCCCCCGAATCCGCCAAATCCGCCGCCGCCGCTGAAGCCCCCGAATCCGCCGCCGCCTCGGAATCCGCCGCCGCCGAACCCGCCGACGCCGCTGTACCAGCCGCTCCACGGTCCGCCGCCCCAGAACCAGCTGCGGCGCTGGCGGGTGATTCGGATGAGCAGGAACGCGAGCCAGATCAAGAAGACGATCAGACCGATGGAAATGTGCGGCATCGCGGAAGCGTCCGGCGCAGACGGCTGCTGCGGGACATCCGGAACCGCGACGCCGCGCTCTTCACTGATCCGGTTGATGATTCGCGTGGCGCCGGCGAGCAGCCCTTGCCCGTATTGGCCGTGACGAAACGCCGGGGTGATCGCCTCGCGAATCGTCTCGCCGGCGAATCCGTCCGGGATGTATTGCTCGAGATCATAGCCGACCTCGATCCTGACCTTGCGATCGTTGATCGCGACGACGATCAGCAGGCCGTTGTTCTTGCCTTTCTGCCCGATGCCGCGTCCGCCGTTCTCGAACATCTTCACCGCGTATTCGTTGATGTCGCCGTACGGCTGAAACGTCGGCACCGTGGCGACGACGAGCACGTCGCCGGTGGCCTGCTGCAGTGCACGAATGCGCCGATCGAGTTCGGCGCGGCTCTGGCTGTCGATGACGTGCGCGAAGTCGTTCACCGTGTCGGTGAGCGGCGGCGGCGCGGCCTGCGCAGCCCACGTCAACGCCGAATGCTGGATGCTGAATGCTGAAAACGCCAGCAGGAACACCAGTGCGCGGAAGCCATTCGGCATGCGGCATGCGGCATTCAGCATTGACCTAGCGGCCCCCATCCACGAATGCCCAAATCTTCTGCGCAGCATCAAGGTAGCGCAACAGCAGCGCTGACGGGTCCACGACCGTCGAGGCGTGCGGGCCTTCAGCCGCGAATACGTCACGGACGAGGGCCGCCGGTACGCCGAGATGCTGTTCGGCCATCGCGGCCAGCGCCTCGTCGCTGAGCGTTCGTGAGTCGATCTGCGTGCCGGCGGTCGGCAGACGCGCGAGATTGGTGAGTAGCGCGCGGAAAGGCCCGGCGGACTGGGCGATCAGCCGCGCAATCGCGCGAACCTCGCCGTGCGATTCGAGAAAGCCTTCGCGCAAATGGATCACCTGGCTCTTCGCCTGGGTTTCACACGCGCGGCGCAGATCCGCGGGCGCGACGGCGAGGCTCGCGAATGGATCGTCGCCGCGCAGGACGAGGTGGTCGGCGGCGATCGCGGCGTATTCGAGCGGAAAGGCATCGAGGGTTCGCTGGAGTTCGCCCGTCGCCAGCAGCAGCGGCACGGCGAGCGCATGGCGATGCCAGGTATCGACGAGCGGCAGGCACGCGGCGAGGTCCTGAAACGTGAGCGCGTCCGCGATCGCGCAGGAGTGAATGGGACCGTGCGCCTGATGGCCCCGATACGCCACGACAGAGCGCAGGCGCGGACCCGTCACGCGCTCGAGATCGCGGGCGAGCGCCTCGAGGGCGCGGCGTTCTGCAGGCGAGAACTGCGGCATCGCCGGATTATAGTAGGTGCGCACCACGGATTATGGTCCACGGATCACGGTCCACGGATCACGTTCCCACGGACCACGACGCACCATGCGCCTGCGCACGTTCAATATCGGCTGCTTCGGCGGCGGCACCGGCCTGCCAAGCCTGCTTGGCGGCCTGAAGGGCAATCCCTGGCTGACCGTCAACGCGGTCGTCACCATGTTCGACAGCGGCGGAAGCTCCGGCGTGCTGCGCGACGAACTCGGCGTGCTGCCGCCGGGCGACGTCCTGCGCTGTGCGCTCGCGCTGGCGAGAAACGAGCGCGAGGCCAGGCGCGTACTGCTCGCGCGTCTGCCGACGCTGGAACATACCCGCCTCGGGGGGCACACTGGCGGCAATCTGCTGCTATCGATGATGCAGCAGTACAGCGGAGATTTCATGGCGGCCGTGGACGGCTTGCGCGCGCTGCTCGGCTGCGAGGGACGTGTGTGGCCCGTCAGCATCGAGCAGGCGACGCTCTGCGCCGAATATGCGGGCGGCGCGCGCACGCGCGGTGAGGTCGAGGTCGATGCCGGGCAGTCGGCCGGGCACGGCATCACGCGCCTGTGGCTCGAGCCCGACGCGACGCTCTTTCCGCCGGCCGCCGACGCGATCGCGCAATTCGAGGCGGTGATCGTCGGGCCCGGCAGCTTCTATACGAGCCTTATGCCCATTTTTCTCGTGAAGGGCGCGGCGGAGGCCGCTCGGCGCGTGCGCGGCCCGATCGTCCTGGTCACCAATCTGCTGACCGAGGGGCGAGGCATGCACGGGTTTACGGCGGCCACGGCGGTGCGGAGCC
>JBOGIZ010000607.1:0-3055 GCA_050747805.1 Vicinamibacterales bacterium
GAAGAAGCCGTGAAGTCTTATCGCGTGGCGTACGAGCGAGACGAGTCGGGCTGGTGGGTGGCCACCGTGCGCGGTGTGCGCGGCTGCCACACGCAGGGACGCACGGTCGACGAGGCCAGGCGCCGTACCAGAGAGGCGCTCGAATTGTTCGCCCACGATGCGCACAAGGCCGCCATCGTGGACGACGTCAAGTTGCCGAGTTCGGCAATGAAGGCGATTCGGGCCTACGCGTCCCTTCGCAGGAAGGCAGACGAAGAGGACCGACGGGCCGCCCGCGCGGCTCGACGCGCAGTCCGCGTGCTCCGAACCGGAAAGCTGAAGATGAGCGCGCGCGATGCCGCTCGTCTCCTGGGGTTGTCGCATCAGCGGGTGCATCAGCTCACCCACACCGAGGCAGAAGACCGATAGGGCGGACGCACTTCATGGCCTCACATGGTCGCAACGAACCGTGCCCGTGCGGAAGCGGGCGCACATTCAAGCACTGCTGCCTTCGAGCCCAGGACGAGGAGGACGCTCAGCGCGTCAGACTGCGGTCGGCCGAAGGCGTTCTCGTACCCGCTCTCTTCTCCTATGCCGCCCAGGAATTCGGTGAAGAGTTCTTCGACGAGGCCGGGCGAGCTTCTTCGTCGTGGAGGCGGTTGTGCCGGGCGGGGCGCTCGATATCAAAGACGTCCTGACGGGCCGGCGCTTTCACGTACGGGAACATAGCGCCTCTCGAACCCTGACGGTCGGCGACCTGATGTTCACGAGGTGATCACCGCCGGAGGCGCCAGCATCCTGATCGGCGCCTGCCCGTCACGGCAAACGCGATCAGACTGCCAACGCCCGGCAGCGAGACCCACGGCATCGCCGCGACAGCCGCTCGCAAGCCACCGCCGGACACACACCTCATCAACACGTTCATCATCGCGCCGCCGCTGTGAGCAACGCGGGAGGCGCTATCGGCCGACCAGGTGGCCGTGCCAGTGATCGCGATCGCTCGTGACGCGCAGCGGCTCGAGCGCCAGCAGGCCGGTGCGGCCGATGGACGCACGCAGGGCGCGCAGCTCTTCGAGCGCCGCACGGGTATCGTCGTCGGGGGCGACCGCAAGGCCGGCCGCCCGCGCCACGAGCTTCCCTTTCGCCTCGGCGGAGAGCTCCAGCTGCAGCCGCAGGAGGCACAGCATGTCGGCGACGACCGGGCCAGGAAACCGATCGCGCAGCTGCTGCAGGTACGCGGCGAAGTGCGTGCCGTGGAAGTCCGCGGAGGTCACGAGCTGCAGCAGCGCCACGTCGAGATCGAGGCCGCTCCCGATCCACTCCCGCATCGCCCGCTCGCTCCACTCGAAGACGCCGAGCAGCACGAGCGGCATGGTCGCCAGCAGCACGAGCATCTCCACGAACGGCGGCAGCACGGCGCTGTTGAATGCCGCGTGCATGGCCACGGCAACCGCCAGGCCGGGCGCATAGGTCCGCATCGAGCGGGCGCCAAATCGCGCCGAGATACGCTGCGCGATCATCGCGAACACCGCCGTCGTCGAGCCGTGCAGGATCGCGGTGCCGAAGCCGCGCACAATCCACAGGGCGAACGGCGCCCCCGGGCGCGCGCCGAGATAGATGACGTTCTCCAGCAGCGCGAATCCCGCGCCGACCGCAAAACCCTGGATGGCGGCGTCCACGGGAAACCCGACGCGCCGCAGCGCGATGAGCCCGACGATCAGCAACCCTTTCGCGGTTTCCTCGGTGATCGGCGCGACCACCCGGACGATCGCCCGCGGCCCCGCTCCGGCTGCCGCCGCAAACGGCTGCAGATAGACGCTCAGCAGCGCCGCCGCGGCCCCGGCGGCGAATGCCAGGAGCACAGCTCGCGCGGGAACCAGCTTGAAGCTGTCCATGCCGAGCAGCAGCGCGAGAAAAACGAGGACAGGGAGAAAGGCGAAGGCGACCGCGGTCACGGGTTCAGCGGAGCACCTTGACGGAGAGCGTGGCTTCGCGGCGCGGCCCGCTGTCGTGCCGGTACGCCACCGCGCCGCCGACCGAGACCGTCATGTCGAGCGCGGAGAGGAGGCTGAAGCGAAAATCAATCTGTCCGCCGACGTCGGCGGCGCTCTGCCGTGCCTCCGGGGCATCGAGGTTGGTCGCCAGCCCGCCGACGAAGATCGCCGGCCGGATCCACGTCGCGTAGAAGCCGGGGATGCCGGCGTGCCGCAGCCGCACCGGCGGCAGATTCCACTCGACGAGCGACTTCACGAAGTTGCGCCCCGGGAGTCCGTCGATGGCCAGCCCCGGGAAGCTCGCGTACTCGCGGTAGCGCTTTTCGTTGCCCGCGTCGACCCAGTTGTTTCCGAAGCCGCCGAAGTAGAAGTTCGCGAACGGATCGGACCGCGAACCCGAGGCAAGGCCGCCCGCCCCCCGGATCCAAACCGACGAATGCGCCGCGCCCACGGCCCATCCGTGATCCGCCGTGGCGTACCACTTCCGGTACACCGAGCCATCCGCATCATCCACCCGGGTGTCGGCGCTCCATCGGAGGCCGGTCTCGTCGTCCACCGCGCCCTGCGAGTTCCGGACGTCCTCGTAGACCAGATGCGCCGTCCCGGTCGCGAGGTGGCGCACGTCGACGACGACGTTCTGGTACTCCGGCAGTCGGTCCAGGTTGCCCGAGAAACTGCCGTCGAGGTCGAGCGCGAGTCGACGCGGCTCGTCGAAGATCAAGGTTGACTGGTGGCCGACTGCCGCGAGATATCCCTTGCGGCTCGTCTTTGTCGGGCCAAACAGGTCGTAGAAGTCCGCGCGATTCCATTCGAACCGTCCCCGCCAGTCGTACCGTTCGTACAGAGCCGACAGGTGCACGCGCTCGTCGGAGGGGATCGAGGTGGGCGTGATTGACGCGGTGATCGACGCCCGGTTCAATTCGAGCGGATCCGAGTAGTTCAGCCGCGCGCCGACGGCCGCCGTGTTCTTGTAGCCCTGCACGACCGGATCCAGGGACTCCCGCCGCAGCCCGGCCGCGCTCCGGTACGGTTCTGTGCGCTGGGGTATCGACTGGAGCGGAATATTCTCGGGGGACCCCACG
>JBOGIZ010000608.1:0-2178 GCA_050747805.1 Vicinamibacterales bacterium
GTGCCGTCACCGGGCCGGTCGGCGAGCAGATCACGTCGCGTCACGACGCCAATCAGACGACCGTCACTGGTCACCACTGGGAATCCCTGGTGGGTCAGCGTCGGGTCATCCCGCAGCCGCCGCCGCACATCGTCGAGCGTTTCGCCGATCCCCAGCGTGACGACCGGACTCGACGCCCAGTCCTTCACCGACTGCTGCCGGAGGTGGTCCACTTCGTAGCCGCGAGCAACCGGAATGCCCCGGCGCGCGATCTTCTCGGTCATGATCGAATAGCGCATATTCAGCATCGACACGAGATAAGCGGCGGCGCAGCCGCCGAGCAGCGGCAACAGCCCCAGGGGTTGCCGCGTTGTCTCGAACGCGAACACGACCCAGGCGAGCATCGAGTGCGAGGCGCCGGTGAAGAGCGCGGCCATGCCAACGAGCGCGGCGAGGCGCGGATCGACGGCCGCACCGGGGATAAGCGTGGCGACGCCATAGCCGCACGCCCCCCCGACGGCGCCGCCGATCGTGAAGAGCGGCGCCAGTGTTCCGCCGGAGGTTCCGCTGCCGAGCGCGATCGCCCACGACACGAACTTCAGCGTGCCGAGCAGCAGCAGAAACTTCCACGAGAAGAGTCCCTGCAGGACTGCGTCGATGTTGTCATAGCCGACGCCCATCGTCCGCGGCTCGAAATAGCCGATGATGCCGACGAAGACGGCGCCGATCGCCGGCCACCACATCCAGTGCACGGGTAGACGCTCGAAGGCGTCCTCGACCAAGAAGACGGCGCGGGTAACGAAGACGCCGACCAATCCGATGAGCGCGCCGAGCGCGATGTAAACGGCGATGGCGCTCCCCGCCGGCTGCGCCACGAGCGGCATCGGGAAGACCGGGGCGCCGCCGCGGAACGCGATCCGGACGGCCGCCGCGACCGCGCTGGCCAGCGCGACGGGGATGATCGAACGCGCGCGGAATTCGAACAGGAGCAATTCGACCGCGAGCAGCACCGAAGCCACCGGCGCACCGAATGTGGCGGACATGCCGGCGGCGGCGCCCGCCGCGAGCAAGGCTTTGCGTTCGATCGTCGTGACTTCGACGGCCTGCCCCACGAGCGATCCAAATGCGCCGCCGGTGGCGATGATCGGCCCTTCCGCCCCGAACGGACCGCCGGTCCCGATGGCGATAGCCGCCGAGAGCGGCTTCAGAAGCGTGAGCCGCGGTGGAATGCGGCTGCGGTTGGTGAGCACCTGCTCCATCGCTTCCGGGATGCCGTGCCCGCGGATCGCCGCGGAGCCGTAGCGGGCCATGATTCCGACGATCACGGCGCCGATGACCGGCGGGACGATCACGAACCAGCCGAGGTGATTGCCGGCCGGGCCCACGGGTGTGTCGGTCCATCTGCCGTAGAACGAGATGTTCGTGATGAGCGCGATGAGGCGGGTGAGGCCTTCCGCGACGAGCGCCGCGACGGCGCCGATGATCATCGCGAGCGCGCTCGTGAGAATGACGCGGCGATCGATGGGCGGCGGCGGTTCCGGGATATTCGCGCGCTCGAGCGTCGGAGTGAGCGAGGGCGCGATTGGCAGACCTCCGGTCGTCATGCGCGCTTTCGCCTCTCCTCAAAAAACATTGCGGGACGCCGGCGGACGGAGATGGCGTCGGCCATGCGGCTCAACGCGGCGCCCGTGAGCCGTCGCGCAGAGGGGCTGAGCGTCAGAACGGCGTCAACCAGCCGCTCCTGCGCGGCATGCGGCGCCGACGCCAGCGCTCGTCGTCCGGCGGGCTTGAGGACGAGCAGCCGCCGCCGGCGGTCGCGTGGATCGAGGCGCCGATCGATGAACCGCCGCGCGGCGAGCGCGGACGCGACGACCGACACGGAGCTCTGGTGCGTGAAGGTGCGCGCGGCCAGCTCGTTGATGGACATGCCGTCGGCCTCCGAAACGCGGCGGAGGACGAACAACTGGGCGGAGGTGAGGCCCGTTCTCCGGGCTTCGCGCGACGCGGCGCGCAGGCCCTGGACGATGCGTCGGATGCCGTCCAGGACATGCTGGACGTCCGCGGCGTCATCCGACCGAGATGTATGGGATCCCATGGATCTCCAGATCGTAGCACTTTTCTCCGTCGGGTGTGATTTCACTTGACGCCTGCGCGCGCGCACCCCATCATCGACATGTCGATCTCAGACAGGTCTAAATC
>JBOGIZ010000609.1:0-5433 GCA_050747805.1 Vicinamibacterales bacterium
GGCCGCTGCGAGGCCTGCGAGGGCGAAGGGGTAGTCAAGGTCGAGATGCAGTTCCTCGCCGATGTGTTCGTGCCGTGCGATGTCTGCGAAGGGAAGCGATTCAAGCCCCAGGTTCTCGACGTGAAATACCGCGCACGCGGCATCGATCAGGTGCTCGACATGACGGTGCGCGAAGCGCTGACGTTCTTCAGCACGTCGCCGAAGGTGCTGCGGCGCCTTCAGGTGCTCGATGAAATAGGTCTCGGCTACCTGCGTCTGGGCCAGCCGGCGACGACGCTGTCCGGCGGCGAGGCGCAGCGGATCAAGATCGCGGCGCACCTGTCGACACAAACCGGCGATCGGGTGCTCTATATCCTCGACGAGCCGACGACCGGGCTACATTTCGACGATATCGCGAAGCTGCTCGCCGCGTTCAAGAAGCTGCTCCAGGCGGGACACAGTCTGCTCGTGATCGAGCACAACCTCGATGTGGTCAAGACCGCCGACTGGGTGATCGACCTCGGACCCGAAGGCGGAGAGGAAGGCGGCCGCATCATCGCCACCGGCACTCCGGAGCACATCGCGGCGGTCCTCGAATCGCACACCGGTCGCTACCTGCGCGCCGCACTCGCGACCGGCCGCTCGAACGCGTACGCGAACTAGCGTGATCCGTGATTCGTGATCCGTGATTCGTGATCCGTGATCGGCGCGCCATGTCCCACGGCCCAGGGACGACGGCCCACGGATCACGGACGACGGCCCACGGCCCACGGATCACGGCCACTCTGGTAAAATCCCCCTGTTCCCCTTGCGAGTACCGCATGAAGTTTTCTAGAGCAGGTGTGGCCGCCGCGGCCGTCTGCGCGCTGGCCGCGGTCAGTGCGTCAGCGCAGCCGCTTCGCTTTGACGACGTCATTCGGAATCTGCGCAATCCAGATCCGAAGGCCCGCCTGAGCGCCATTGAGTTGCTGCGCAACGCGAAATATCCGGAGGCCATCGGGCCGATCGCGCCGTTGGTCGTCGATCCGGTGGACGACGTGCAGCTCGAGGCCATCGCCGCGGAGTTGTCGTTCTTCGTCGATCAGGATTTGAAGCCGCGGCACATGGTCGGTTTCGTCATCGAGCGGCGCAATCCGGCGGTGGGGACGACAGCCTTCGATCTTGGTCCGCTTGCCGTTATTCCGCGCACGCCGCCACCCGATCTCGTGTCGTCGCTGCTCAAGGCGGTTGACGATGAGAATCCGAGCGTTCGGATCGACGCAATCTACGCGGTGGGCGTCATTACGAAGCCGCCGCTCACGGCCGATCAGTCGGCGCAGCTCATCAAGGCGCTCGATCATTTCGATCCAGCCATCCGGAGCGCGGCAGCCGAGGTAATCGGACGGCTCCGCGTGACCGCGGCGGCCGACGCGCTCATCAAGGCCGTGAACGATTCGCACGCCGACGTGCGGTACTCGGCGATGCGGGCGCTTGGGGCGATTCACGAGCCGCGCGCCATTGGCGCGCTCACCGAGCAGTTTGCCTTCTATCGAAAGGGTGAAGGGGCGGCCTCGGCTCTTCAGGGGCTTGCCGACATCGGATCCGTTGCGTCGGTGGCGGTTTTCAAGGCGCATCTCGATGACAAGGATCCCAATCTCAGGCGCGCCGCCATCGAAGGACTCGGCCGCGCGGGCGATTCCAGTCAGGTCGATACGATCGAGCGCCTCGTGACCGCCGACGATTCGGCCATGGTGCGCGCGGCGAGCGAATTTGCGATGCAGAAACTCGGGCACGATTACGTGTCGCGCCTTGTTGACGCCCTTTACGACGAGAAGGTGACGGCGCAGGCGCAGGCGTATCTGATGGAATTGGGCCGCTCGACGCTCCCCGCCGTCGTGCCGCGGCTGCGCGACCCGGATCCAGGCGTGCGGCAAGCCGTCGCGGAGGTCCTCGGCGCGCTCGGCGATGACAGTACGATTCCAGCATTGCAGGCCGCCGCGCAGGACAGCAATGCGTCTGTCGCCGCCGCCGCCAAGACCGCGATGGAGAAAATCCAGCTGCGCGGATAGCGTCGCGCACGAGTTGTGATCCTTCGCCGCGCTTTCTACAATCGTCCCACCCTCGACGTCGCGCGCGATCTGATTGGCAAGGTACTCGTACACGAGACGCGCGCCGGCCTCGCCTCCGGCGTGATCGTCGAAGTCGAAGCCTACATCGGTGAAGACGATCCCGCCTGTCACGCGGCTCCGGGACCGACGAAGCGCAATGCGCCGCTCTACGGTCCGCCGGGATTCGCCTACGTTTATCTCAACTACGGCATTCACCACCTGGTCAATGCCGTCACCGAAGCCGAGGGTTCGCCGGCCGCGGTTCTGATCCGCGCGCTCGAGCCGCTCGATGGCATCGGGTTGATGCGGCGCCGCCGCAAAGACGGGCGTGCGAACGGCCGCGCGCCCGCGCCGTCCGGGATTTGCCGCGGTCCCGGCAACCTCACCAAAGCGCTGGGAATCGGTTTGCGGCAGAACCGCGCCGACCTGACGTGCGGCGTGCTCCGGATCGAGGATCGGCGGCTGCCTCCGCGCGACGTCGTCTGGAGCCGGCGCGTCGGACTGAGCGTCGGCGTGGAGCAGGAGTGGCGCGTCGCGGATCCGCGGAGCGACGCGGTGTCCAGGAAAGCCTGGTTACCGCTGTGACATCGCGATTGGCGATTGTCTTCTGACCTGCGGCATTCAGGAGTATCGGCGACGTCCGGATGTTGCTTATCGACGAGCTGAAGCGCGCCGACTGACGTGGCGGCGGCGCGCTATAATCAGCGGCATACCCGTACAGTCGGAATCGCCGCGGCTATGGGCCTCAGGAGATGAGCATCCGAGTCGATCACCGTCGCACGCTCGCATTGCTCGTGATGGTCGCGACCGCGTTGACGGTCGTTCGCGCGCAGCAGCGCCCGCCCGTCTTTCGCAGCGCTTCTGATCTGGTCGAAGTCGACGCGGTCGTCATCGACAAGAGCGGCGGGGTCGTTCGCGGGCTGACGCGCGACGACTTCGTCGTGACCGACAACGGCGTGCCGCAGACAATTGCGCAGTTTTCGTTCGTCGATCTCCCGGCGCCGCAGGCCGTGCCGGCCGCCGCGCAAGCGCCATCCGACGTTGTCACGAACCAGCAGCCGGCCGATGGCCGACTGTACGCGATTGTCCTCGACGCGTTTCATGTCGATCCGATTCGATCGACCGTTGTGCGCAAGCTGGCGAAGCAGTTCGTGGAGACCGAGATGGGCCCGAATGACATGGCCGCCGTCGTGCAGCTCGGCCCGACGTCGCTCAATCAGCCGTTTACGTCCGACAAGGCGCTGCTCATCTCGGCGATCGAGCAGTTCATCGGCCGCAAGCCGGAATCCGCGACGCTGAGTATCATGCGCGACGCGATGCTCAGGCCGCAGGCGCCGGGCGCTCCCGCGGAAGACACCGAGTCGGGAACGCGCGCGGCCGACGCGCGCATTCTGCTCGAATCGATCGCCCAGGTGTGCCAGCGGCTCGGCACCGTGCAGGGCCATCGACGATCGGTCATTATCTTCGGCGAGGGGATCGACTACGACACCTCAGACGTAATCGGCGCCGATCCCCGACCCGGCATGGCTGGATATCTCAAGAGCTTTGATCCCGCCAAGCACGCCGGCGAAGTTCTCTCGGCGGAATCGGACATGCTCGAGGCGGCTCGACGCGCCGACGTCGCGCTGTACACGGTCGATCCGCGCGGCAACACAATGGGCGATGAGGAAGTCATGCAGGTGTCCGGGTCGCCCACTCCGCAAACTGCCGTTCCGGGCACGAGCTTTGTGCGCGAGGCGCAGCGTGCGCAGGGGACGCTGCGGACGTTCGCGTCGGAAACGGGCGGCTTCTCCGTCGTCGGGACCAACGACTACAAGACGGGATTCTCGCGCATCGCGCAGGCGAACAGCTCATATTACGTGCTCGCCTATCAGCCGCCGGTGGCGGGATCGTTGGGCGCGTACCACAAGATCGAGGTGTCGGTGAAGGCGCGCGACGTCGACGTCGTGGCGCGAAAGGGCTATTTCACGGTTGCACCCGTTCCCGCCGCCGCGGCGCCTGCCGCGCCGACGGCTGCGCCGGCCGCCGCAAAAGCGCCGCCGGCCAATGCCCCAAGCGACCGGATGCGGGCGCTCCTGGCGAGCCAGCTGCCGGTGAGCGGACTGGGTCTGCGCGTGACGGGCGGTGCGGTTCGGCCCGACGGCGATAAGGTGCTCACGACGCTCGTCATGGAAATGGACACGCGCGGCGTGCACTTCGACGTGAGCAACGGCCAGCTCTCCGACAACATCGAGATGGCGTTCGCCGCGACCGACGCCGCCGGCAAGATCTACGCGAGCAGCCGATCGGTCGGCGACTTGCGGGTCCCAGTCGCGCAGCGATCCGCGGTCGCGAACGGCCTTCGCTACGTCGCCGAGTTCGCGCTGCCGCCAGGCCGGTATCAGATTCGCGCGGCTGCCTGCGAATCGGCAGGCGGCACCGGCGGCTCTGCCATTCTGGACGTGGACACGAGCGATATGGCGAGAGCGGCCCTGTCGCTCGGCGAAACGCTGATCACGGCCGGACCAGACCAGGCGATGCCGACGACCGGCAGCTTCCAGCTCCTTCATGCATTCTTGCCCGGCCCTCCCACCGCCGCGCGCGAATTCACCTCGCGCGACACCGTCGTCGCCTTCACGGACGCGACGGACAAGGGCGGCGGCTCGGGCCGCGACGACGAGCTCACGACGTCGGTGCGCGACGCGACCGGGCACGAGGTGTTCCGCAATCAGACAGCGCACGACCGCGTGGATCTGTCGCCGAAGAAAAACGGTTTCGGCTATGTCTCGCGCGTCCCGCTGTCGGCCTTCGCGCGGGGCCAGTATGTGTTGACGATCGAAGTCCGCACCCCCGGAGGCAAAACGGCGTCGAGGCAGCTCCCGTTCGAAGTGAAGTAGCGGGCGATTTCGTTATTGCGCGCGCCGCTGTCGCGTAATCGGAACGGTCAGCTCGATCCGGCGTCCCTGGCGGAGGAGCTCCAGGCGCGCCGTCGTCCCGATCTTCGAGTCCGAAACGAATCTCAGAAATTGTGATGCGTCGTCCACCGCCTTACCGTTGAACGCGACCACGATGTCGCCCGCGCGGAGGCCCGCGGCATAGGCATCCGACCGCGCCGAGATCTGATTGACGAGCGCGCCATGCGTATTCGGCGCGCCGAGCTCGGCGGCGATCCCCGTGGTCAGCGCCGCGACATAGACACCGGGCATGGCGCCGCGCTGGACGGCGCCGTACTTCAGCAGATCGTCCATGACCTGGCGCGCGAGATTGCTCGGCACGGCGAAGCCGATGCCGGTGTAGCTGCCGTTTTCGCTGAAGATCGCCGTATTGATGCCGACGAGCTCCCCGCGCGCGTTAACGAGCGCTCCGCCGGAATTGCCGGGGTTGATGG
>JBOGIZ010000610.1:0-2320 GCA_050747805.1 Vicinamibacterales bacterium
GAAGAAGCCCTCCGTCGCGCCGGTAAGACCGTTGGCCGCCGCGAATCATTCAACGTGCCGAGCACGCGCGCGCTCGACTGGTTTCCCGCCGACGGCACCGCGCCGGCGGCCGGGGACGCCGCGGCCGTGACGCTCGAGACGGCCCCGCCGGGAGCAACAGCCGCGGCGGTGCTGCCGTACGCCCCGGCCGACCTGCCGCTCGGTGCGACCGACGGCGATCGAACCCCGAGCGCCGATCGCATCGCCGATCCAATCCGCGATCCGCGTGATGACGCGAGCGTTCCGCTCGACTCCGTGGGGGCCGCCGAGCATTGCGAGAAGCTCATCGTCAACGGCAAACTGCCCCCAGCCGCGTCGGAGCAGTACCGGCGCGTGGCGGGTCTCTTTCACCAGCTTCAGCGGGATCGCGGGATCCACGTCGTGATGGTGGCGAGCGCGACGCCGGGCGAAGGCAAGACACTCACGTCGGTGAATCTCGCGCTCACGTTCAGCGAATCGTATCGCCGGCGCGTGCTGCTCATCGACGCCGACTTGCGTCGGCCCATGCTTCACAACGTCTTGGGGGTGCCGAACAGCCCCGCCGGCCTGAGCGCGCTGCTGCGATCTCCCCAGGAGTATCAGCTGAAGACCAAGCACATCTCGGACCGGCTCGAACTGGCGCCGTCGGGCGCGCCGGATCCCGATCCGATGAGCAGCCTTAGCTCGGAGCGCATGCGCCGCATCATCGCGGACGCCTCGACGCGCTACGACTGGGTGATCATCGACACGCCCCCCGTGGCGCTCCTGCCCGACGCGAGCCTGCTCGCGGCGATGGTGGACGTGGCGGTGCTCGTCATTGCCGCCGGCCGCACGCCGCTGGCCATGGTGCAGAAAGCCGTCGAGACGATCGGCCGCGACAAGATCACCGGCGTCGTGCTCAATCGCGTCGACGCCGAGAACATACCCGGCGGCGCGTATGAGTACGGCTACTACTACGCCGCCGCGCAGGAGGCGCGGGGATAACTATGCTCGCGGTCCTGACCCGGCAGATCCACCGGCGCACGGTTCTCCTGATCGGCTACGAGCATCTGCTGATCGTGGCGGCGGTGTTTGCCGGGGCGTGGGTGCGCCTCGGTACCGAATTCATCGTGGCGTCCCGGGTCGACATCCTCCAGAAAGCGATGCTGATCGGGGTTGTGACGCAGCTCTGTCTGTACTACGCCGACCTGTACGATCTGCGGTCGATCACCGATCGCCGCGATCTGTTCATGCGCATCGTCCAGGCGCTCGGCGGCACGTCGCTGCTCCTGGCGCTGGTGTACTTCTGGCTGCCCACCCTGATGATCGGCCGCGGCGTTTTCATGGTGGCGGCGCTGCTCGTCATCACCGTTGTCACCGGCTGGCGCCTCGGGTTCGAGTGGCTCTCGCGCCGCATGAGCCCGCGGGAGCGCTGGCTGCTCGTCGGCACCAGCGCGGCGGCCGTCAGCCTGACTCGCGAGTTGTTCGAGCGGCGGCAGGAGTTGGGCATCGACATCGTCGGCTTCGTCGATCCCGATCCGATGAAGGTGGGCCTGCCGGTGCTGAACCCAGGCGTGATCGGAACGATCGAAGACATTCCCTCAATCGTGCGGGCCCGCGGCGTGGACCGGGTGATCGTCAGCCTCGCGGACGCGCGCGGCAAGCTGCCGATGGACAAGCTTCTCGAGATGAAGCTCGACGGCGACGTCTCCTTCGCGCACCTGCCGGAGGTGTACGAGGACTACACCGGCAAGATCGCCGTCGAGAATCTTCGCCCGAGCTGGCTGATCTTCTCGGAAGGTTTCCGGAAGACGCGTCTGCTTCGTGCCGGCAAGCGCGCGCTCGACCTCGTTGCCGCCGGCGGCGGACTCGTCATTGCCGCACCATTCCTGCTGCTGGTCGCGATCCTGGTCCGGCTTACGTCGCCGGGCTCCGCGCTCTATCACCAGCAGCGCGTCGGCCAGCACGGACGCATTTTCATGGTCCACAAGTTCCGTTCGATGCGGACCGACGCCGAAGCGAAGACCGGCGCCGTGTGGGCGACGGCCAACGACTCGCGCGTGACGCGGTTCGGACGCTTCATGCGCCGTTCGCGGATCGATGAGCTGCCGCAGCTCTGGAACGTGCTCAAGGGGGACATGAGCTTCGTGGGTCCCCGGCCGGAGCGTCCCGAGTTCGTCGCGAGCCTCGTCGAGCAGATTCCGTTCTACGGTCTACGCCACGCGGTGCGCCCGGGCCTGACCTGGTGGGCGCAGGTTCGCTACACCTACGGCGCCAGCGTCGAGGATGCGCTCGAGAAGCTGCAGTACGACCTGTTCTACAT
>JBOGIZ010000611.1:0-3481 GCA_050747805.1 Vicinamibacterales bacterium
GAGCGCCGCAAGGGCGTCGCGTAATGCGCGATCGAGGTCAATCGCCTGGAAAACGAGGCGGACCGCGCGCATCAGAACGCCGTGCAGTCCTTGTTCCAGGACGAGCGCGACGCGGTCACGATCATCAAGTGGAAGGAGATTCTCGACTTCCTGGAAGAGGCCACCGACCGGTGCGAGGACGTCGCCAACGTGCTCGAAGGCGTGGTCGTCAAGCACGCCTGACGGCATGAACTCGACGCTGCTGGCCGTACTCGGACTGATCGCCGTCGCGGTGACGTTCGATTTTCTCAACGGGTTTCACGACGCGGCGAACTCGATCGCGACGGTCGTCTCGACGCGGGTCCTCAGTCCAGGGAAGGCCGTCGTCTGGGCCGCGTTTTTCAACTTCGTCGCCGCGTTCGTGTTCGGGACGGCCGTGGCAAAGACGATCGGCGCGGGCATGGTCGACCTGCGCGTCGTCACGTTCTCGGTGATTTTCGCCGCGCTCATCGGCGCGATCGTGTGGGATCTGATCACGTGGTACTACGGCCTGCCGACCAGTTCGTCGCACGCGCTCATCGGGGGCTACGGCGGAGCGGCGGTCGCCAAGGCCGGGTTCGGGGCCATCCTCCCGGCCGGCTGGACGAAGACGCTGATTTTCATCGTGCTCGCGCCGCTGCTCGGCATGGTGCTCGGCTTCGTCATCATGGTCGCGATGCTCTGGATCTTCCGGTCCTTTTCACCCGCACGGGTCGATCGCTGGTTTCGCCGCCTGCAGCTTCTCTCGGCCGCCGCGTACAGTCTCGGCCACGGAGGCAACGATGCCCAGAAGACGATGGGGATCGTCGCCGGGTTGCTGTTCACGGCGGGGTACATCGATACGTTCCGGATCGACTGGTGGGTGATCCTGATCGCGAACGCCGCGATCGCGCTTGGAACGCTCTCGGGCGGGTGGCGGATCATTCACACGATGGGATCCCGGATCACGAAGCTTCAGCCCGTCGGCGGGTTCGCCGCCGAAACCGCCGGATCGATTTCGCTCTTCACCGCGACGGCACTCGGCGTCCCCGTCAGCACGACGCACACCATTACAGGCGCGATCATCGGCGTGGGCTCGATTCGGCGTCTGTCGGCGGTTCGCTGGGGCGTCGCGGGTCAGATCGTGTGGGCCTGGATTCTGACCATTCCCGCCGCCGGCGTCGTGTCCGCCATCACGTACTGGATTGTCGCGCGGCTCGTCGCGCCCTGAAGCGGACTGGTGCCAGGCGCCTGTCCCGGGTCAGGCCCCTTTCTCCGGTCGGTCCTCGGTCTATCCCCCAAACTACTCGGCTGGCAGCTCGATGGTGAAGACGGCGCCGCGCTCGGGGCGGTTTTCGGCTGTCACGCGGCCGCCGTGCAGCTCGACCAGATGGCGTACGATCGATAGCCCAAGCCCGGTCCCGCCCGGATCGCGCGCCTCGCGCGTGCGCGACTTGTCCACACGATAGAAGCGTTCGAATACGCGCGACAGATCGGCGGGCGGAATGCCCGGACCTTGATCAAGGACGCGGACGCAGATGAGCCCGTTGCGGCGCTCCGACGCGAGGGTGACCACCGTGCCGTCCGGCGAATAGTTGATGGCGTTCTCAACGAGGTTGCGCAGCGCATCCTGCAGCTTGCCCGAGTCGCCGTACACCGTGTCGGCATCGGGCGCGATGCGGCGCTCCATCGTGTGGCGGCGCGCAGCGAGCAACGTCGCCAGGTCGGTCTCGATGTGATTGAACAGGCCCTCAACCGAGCAGGCGCCGCGCTCGAGCGTTTCCTGCCGGGCGTCAAGCCGCGCGAGGCGCAGCAGATCCCTGATCAGGCGCTCCATCCGCTGCGTCTGCCGCGTCAGAATCTCGAGGAACCGCTTGCTTTCTTCAGCCGTCGCATCCGTGAGCGCTTCGAGATAGCCGCGGATGGCGGTGAGCGGCGTGCGCAGCTCGTGCGACACGTTCGCGACAAAGTCGCGCCGCATCTGGTCGGCCCGCCGCAGGTCCGTGATGTCGTGCAGGACGACGACGGCCCCGCGGCCGGCCGGCGCGTCCACGGAAGCGGTGCGCGCGATGAGCGTGACATCGTGCCGTCGTCCGTGCAGCTCGGCACTGGCGGGCGCTTTTCCCGCGAGCGCCGCGGCGATCTGCTGCTTGACGGCCGGATCACGGACCATCTCGAGATAGTGGCGCCCAGCGGGATTCTGGTTGATCTCGAGCAGCCGCCGCGCCGCCTCGTTGGCGAGCTGCACGCGTTCGTGCTCGTCGACGACGAGCACGCCTTCAATCATGCCGGAGAGGATCGCCTCCATCCGGGCGCGGTCGGCTGCCAACTCGGCGATGCGATCGCTCAGTTGATGCACCGAATCGTCGAGCACACGCGCGACGGCCGCGATCTCGTCGCCGCCGCCGTCGTTCGCCCGCCGCGACACATCCCCCTTCGCGTAGCGGGCCGCCACATCCGCGATGTCGCGCACGCGGCGCGTGACGATCGTGGACGACAGCCACGCCAGCGCCAGCGCCGCGACGAGTCCGGCGCCGAAGCCAACCACGCCGAGCCGGCGCACGGCGGCGAGCTGCCGATCGACGCCCGTGAGCGGCAGCGCGAGCCGGACGATTGACAGCGTCGGCATGCCTGGATTCGTCACCGGCAGCGCGACGTACATCATGTCGGTGCCGAGCGTCGCGCTGTGGCGCCGCGAGGTGCCGAAACCGTGCGCGCGCGCGTCGATGACCTCGGGACGCGTCCCGTGGTTTTCGACGGTCCGAATCTGGTCGAGCGTCAGCTCGGAATCGCCCACGACGCGGCCGTCCCCAGCAATGAACGTGACGCGCGCGCCGAGAATCCGGCCGAGATCGTCCGCTTCGGCGTCGAGCTCCGGCTCGGTCGCCGCGCTCCGATGCGACAGGAGTTCGGCCGCCATCCGGGCCTCGGCCGCCAGCTCGCGCGCGATGCGCTCCTCGAGTCCCCGCCGCACGGACCACGACACGAGCGCCGTCGCGACGATCGCCGCAATGGCAGCCGACGCAAGCGCCGTCAGAAAGATCTTGGTCCGAAATGGCATCTCTCGCCCCGGTTCGAGAGGCGTTCGGCATCCATCCGCGTCAAACGTGCTCCTCCAGACGGTAGCCGAACTGCTTGATGGTCACGATCGCGTCGGTGAGAAAGGGGAGCTTCTCGCGCAGGCGTCGGATGTGAACGTCGACGGTGCGCGTGCCGCCCGTATAGTGATAGCCCCAGACGTCCGAGAGCAGCAGGTCGCGCGAGAGCACACGTCCGCGGTGCTGAATCAAATATTCGAGCAGCAGAAATTCCTTGGCCGTCAGACTGATCTCCGCGCCGTTCATCTGCACGCGGTGACGTTCGATGTCGAGCGTGAGCGGTCCGTAAGTGAGCGCGCCGGCGGTCGGCGCCTGCTTGGTGCGCCGGAGCAGCGCGGCCACGCGCGCCGTCAGCTCGCCCGGGCTGAACGGCTTCGTCACGTAAT
>JBOGIZ010000612.1:0-11385 GCA_050747805.1 Vicinamibacterales bacterium
GTTCGGCATCGATCGCGAGCTGTTCCGTAAGAACGGCGTTCACGTGCACGTGCCGGCAGGCGCGATCCCGAAGGACGCGCCGTCGAAGATCGGGAGATAACTCTCGAGTCGCGCGCGAATCGCGTCCTGCGAGCCGCGGAATTGATCCTCGAACGCGACGTACTTGTACGCGTCGAGCGATTGCGCGAAGGCCTCCGTCGAGGCGTTAGGAATTGGACGTTCGGCGTTGGTAGTTGGAGCTTGGGCGCTGGGCGTCGCCGCGAGCACCCGCTCCAGTTCGCGTTTGGCCACGAGCGACGCCTGCTGCGCGATCCCGACGAGCGCGCGCAGATCGTCCTGGGCCGAGGCGAGCGCCTCCACGCGCCCGTTGAACCGCTGCTCGCGCGCGGCCATCGATTCCGCGCGTTTGGCGAGCGCGTCGGCGACCGCGTTGACCGCCGCGTTCACGATCAGATCCTCGCCTGCCGTGGCGCGGTCCCTGGTATCCACGTACAGCGTGATCTGCTGGAGGTATTGGAGCAGCCGGGACTGAAACGCGAGCAGGTCGGCGACGATCTGCCGCAGGAGCGCCATCGTCGTTTCGACCGCGCGCTGCGAGTCGCGATGGGCGGCGGCGTTTCGATTGAGATGATCGACGAGCCGCGAGTTGAACGTCTTCTGCTGTTCGACGGTCGGGGCGACGAGGCGCCAGACGAATCCGGCGAGCCGTCCTTTGACGCCGCCGCGCGCGGGTGGAGCGATGCCGACGTCCCACGACTCGTTGAGCGGAACGAGCTGATGGTCGTCGTACGCCGGCGGCGCGGCTGGAAACTCCGGCTGGCGCATGGCCGCCTGGTCGAGCGCGGTCAGCGCGTCGTTGTACGCGCGATCGGCAGCGTCGCGCTCCTCCTTCAGCCGGCGAAGCGTCAGTTCGAGCGGTTCGTTCAACGATGACGTCAAGTATGGCAGCCCACCACGCCTTCGAGGGGGCTGCTGGCCGAGGCGTATGATTTGCGCGGGATACGGCCCGCGAGCGCTGCCAGGCGTCCGGCCTCGACCGCCAGCCGCATCGCCCGCGCCATGCCGACCGGGTCCTGCGCGAGCGCGATCGCCGTGTTCATCAAGACAGCGTCGGCGCCCAGCTCCATCGCGATCGCGGCATCGGACGCCGTGCCGACCCCCGCATCGACGATCACGGGCACTCGCGACTGTTCCCTGATAATCCGGATGTTGTTCGCGTTCTGGATGCCGAGCCCCGAGCCGATCGGCGCGCCAAGCGGCATCACCGCCGCCGCGCCCGCGTCCTCGAGCTTGCGGCAGACGATCGGATCGTCGTTGGTGTAGGGCAGCACGACGAACCCTTCGCCGGCGAGCACGCGGGTCGCCTCGAGCAGCGCCTCGGTATCGGGATACAGCGTTTTTTCGTCGCCGATGACCTCGAGCTTCACCCAGTTCTAGAGTCCGACCTCGCGGGCCAGTCTGGCGGTGCGGATGGCGTCGGCCGCCGTGTAGCAGGCCGCCGTGTTCGGCAGAATAAAGTAGCGCGCCGGATCGATATAGTCGAGCAGCGATTCTTTGCTGCGATCCGTCACGTTCACGCGCCGCACGGCGACCGTCACAATCTCCGCGCCCGACGCATCATGCGCCGCCTTCATCACGCCGTAGCTCGGATATTTCCCGGTGCCAATCAGCAGCCGCGACTCAAATCGGCGTCCCGCAATCGTGAGCGCATCCATGTCAGTCGATCCCCAGTTGCCAGTTGCCTGTTCCCGGTTTCCGGTTCCCAGTCCCCGCCTAGCCGCCGCCGACGAAATTCACGACTTCGACCTCATCGCCCTCGCCGATCAGTGTCGTGTCGTAGAGCGGACGTTTGATGACGATGAGGTTGCGCTCGACGGCGACGCGCCGGCCGTCGATGCCCAGGCGTTCGAGCAGGGCCGCGATTGTGAGCGGACCGGGCAGCGTGTGCGGCTCTCCGTTCAGCCTGATCGTCACAGTCTACTCCAGCGGGTCGTGCCCGAGTGCGTAGGGCTCGAGCAGCGCGCGCATGAGTTGATCGCCCGTGCCGCGCATATACGCGGGCAGCGGACGTGACGGATGCGCGGTCGACCGCGAGACGGCGAGGCGCAGGACGCGCTCGTAGTCGTCGACCATGCGGACGACCGAATGCTCGGCGCGCCACCAGGCCGCCGCCGCGCGCCCGAGTTCGCACCGCAGATCGACGTCCGATGCGAGCCGCCGCAATGCCAGCTGCAGCGAGTGGTCCTCGTCGAGGATGTCGATCGCGACGCAGATCGGAGGCTGGAGGCTGGAGGTTGGAGGTTGGAGGTTGGAGGTCGGAGGTTGGAATTCGTTCACGGTCCACGTTCGCGGGTCGAGAGATGGCACGTCGCCCAGCTGCACGAGGTCGGTCACGATCGTCGGCCGGCCCGCCGCCATTGCCCTCAGCCACGGCCCTGAGGTCTCGCGTGCGGTAGGCCACCTCAGGTTGACGCTGACGTCGCAGGCCGCGATGCAGTCCGTCAGCTCTTCGTCCGATTCGATGTAACCCGTCAGGGTGACTGACGACCGAAGGCCGCGCGCCGCGATATCGGCCTCCAGGTCGTACGTCGGCGTCGCCGCCCCGGCGAGGAGCAGCCGCGCGCCGGGCGTGGAAGACTGCACTGCGGAGAACGCGGCCAGCAGGCGCGCAATCCTCTTCTCCGGCGTCAGACTGCCGAAGACGCCAAACACCACGGCCGTTTCGGGAATGCCATGCTGCGCGCGTATCCGGCGGCGCGCGGCCGCGGCGCGTTCGTCCGCGACAGGCTCGCCATGACCAAGCCGGATCGACGCGATGCGGTCTTCAAGGCGGGTGCGATCAATGGCCGGATCGCCCTCGGCCAGCGCATCGATCAGCTCGGCCCTGGCGCACGCGCCGTGCACGGCCACGAGGCGCGAGGCGTCGACCAGTGAACGCACCATCGGCCACTGGTAGTACATCGCGCTGTCGAATCCGGCGATCGCCAGCTCGGCGATGCCGTCGGGCGCCGTCGGCTCACTCCATGCGAGCTCAGCGCGATAGTCCGCGGCACGCCGCTCGCGCAGCAGATGCGCCGCGCGCGCGTGGTGCAGGCGCGTATCGTGCAAGACGACGAGCCCCGGGTATCGCAGCGCGTACGCCCAGGCATAGTCGTGATGCGAGGAGTTGCCGAGTTGATAGACGACGAGGTCGTACGGCTGACGCTGATGGCGCCACACGAAATCGTGCGCCGAGATCGGCTGTGCCGGTCCGGCGACGGGCGGTACATCGGCGTAGGCGTCTACGGTATAGCCGCGTGCCGCGAGCGCCGGCAGCAGGTCAGCGCTGACCGCCGCGACACCGCTCGGAACCGGCAACAGCGGACTGAACCAGGCGAGTCGGAGAGGCTTCCCGCTCATTGTGAAGACGCCTCGGTCATCGCCCATCGGTCATCGCCCATCGGTCATCGCCCATTACCCATCGGCCATCGCCCATCGCCCATCGCCCATCCGTTATCGGCCATCGCCCATCGCCCATCAGTTATCGGTCATCCGTCATCCGTCATCGGTCATCGGCCTTCGGCCGTCGCCTGGTCAGCGAAACGACTGTGATAGCATGCCGGGGTTGTGCGGTTGAGAAAACTTTCACAAGCGTAAACGATGCACGGCTGGCTCCCTATCCTCATTATGATCGGGTTCGGCGCCGGCTTCGCGGTGGTCAATATCGGCCTGTCGAAGCTGGTCGGCCCCCGGCGCCCAACCCCGGAAAAGCTGGCGCCGTACGAGTGCGGCATGCCGCCGGTCGGCGACGCGCGTGATCGGCATCCCGTCCAGTTTTACCTCGTCGCGATGATCTTCCTGCTCTTCGATATCGAGATCGCGTTCCTCTATCCCTGGGCGCTCGCGCTGCGCGCGCTGCGGTGGCCGGGATTCGTGCAGCTCCTGGTGTTCTTCGCGATTTTGCTCACCGGCTACATTTATGTCTGGCGCAAAGGCGTCTTCACGTGGGGGCGCAACCGCGAGTAGCGATGGCCGATGGGCGATGGCCGATGACGATAGGCGATGGCCGATGGCCGATGGGCGATGGCCGATGACCGATAGGCGATGGCCGATGACCGATAGGCGATGGCCGATGGCCGATAGGCGATGGCCGATGGCCGATGGGCGATGACCGAGACGATGAACAAGGCGTGGCATGGCTGAGTTCGAGATTCCCGTTCTGACCACCACTGTCGAGAAGATGGTGCAGTGGGCGCGCCGCTCGTCGATCTGGCCGGTCACATTCGGCCTCGCGTGCTGTGCGATTGAAATGATGGCGATGAGCGCGTCGCGCTACGACATCGCGCGCTTCGGGGCGGAAGTGTTCCGCGGATCGCCGCGGCAGTCGGACCTGATGATCGTCGCCGGGCGCCTCTCGCGCAAGATGGCCCCCGTACTGCGCCGCATTTACGACCAGATGCCCGAGCCGAAGTACGTGATCTCGATGGGCGCGTGCGCATCGGTCGGCGGCGTGTTCGACAACTACGCGCTCGTGCAGGGCGTCGACATGATCGTGCCGGTCGACGTGTTCGTGCCGGGCTGTCCGCCCCGCCCCGAGGCGCTCATCTACGGCATCGTGCAACTGCAGAAGAAGATCGACCGGCAGCGGCTCGGCGAACTGTCGAGCGACGCGGCTCTCAAAGCGCATGCATAGCCAGGCCATCGTCGACGCGCTTCACGGACGAGTGCCGGACGGGGCGGTCGACGTCGCGCCCGCGGCTGACGGCATGCCCGCGATCTACGTCGCGCGCGAGCACGTCGTGGCGGTCTGCACGGCGCTTCGCGATCGGCCGGAGCTCGGCTTCGCGTTCTGCGCCGACATGACCGCGGCCGACTATCTGCCGCGCGAGCCGCGGTTCGAAGTCGTGATGCACGCGGCGGCGCTTGGCGTGCCAGGGTTCGGTGCGACGGCGCAGCGCCTACGGATCAAAGTCCGCGTCCCCGGCGGCGACCCAAGCATGCCGACCGTGTCGGGCGTGTGGCCGGGTATGGCGTGGGCCGAGCGCGAGGTGTGGGATATGTTCGGGATTCGCTTCGATGGGCATCCCGATCTGCGGCGCATCCTGATGCCTGAAGACTGGGACGGACATCCCGCGCGCAAGGACTATCCGGTGCAGATCAAGATGAAGCCGAAGGTGTACGAGGCGCTGCAGCTCACGCCCGAGCAGTTCGCGGCCAACATCCGCGCCGAGCGTTCCGGGAAATGAGCGCCATGGCCGTCAGTCGCGAGGAAGCGGCGGTCATCGTCGATAACGCCTTCGCGGGCGCGATCGCGCTGCACGACCGCGTGCGGCGGCACACGGGTCCGGCGATCGTCGCCAGCCTGGCGATTCGCGACGCGATCCGCGCGGGCGGCCGGGTGTTCGCGTTCGGCAACGGCGGGAGCGCGTCCGACGCGCAGCATTTCGCGGCGGAGCTGGTGGGACGCTTCATGCGCGAGCGGCCGGCGATCGGCGCCGTCGCGCTGACGACCGATACGAGCGTGTTGACCGCAATCGGCAACGATTATTCGTTCCGGCAGGTGTTCGTGCGGCAGCTCGAGGCGCTCGCGCGGAAGGGCGACGTCGCGCTGGCGATCTCGACGAGCGGCGAATCGCCGAACGTGCTCGACGCGGTCCGATACGCGCGCGAGCAGGGCCTGCGCACGGTCGCGCTCACAGGCCGAGACGGCGGCGCGATCGGCCGCGCGGCGGAGCTGCACGTCAACGTGCCGGACGAGAATACCGCGCGCGTGCAGGAGGTGCATCGCACGATCCTGCACGCGATGTGCGAGCTGATCGAACGCGACATGAGTCCCGACGCATAGGGACGCGCGAGACCGAGCTGTCATGACCGAAACGGCGACGCCTGAAATCCGCAGCGAGACCATGACCGTGAACATGGGGCCGCAGCACCCCAGCACGCATGGCGTGCTGCGCCTCATTCTGGAGCTCTCGGGCGAGGTCGTCACCGGCGCCGACGCCACGATCGGGTACCTGCACACCGGCATCGAGAAGCTCGCCGAACAGAAGAAGTGGCAGCAGGTGATCCCGCTCGTCGAGCGGATGGACTACCTGGGCGCGCAGTCGAATTCGCTCGCGTTCTGCCTGTCGGTCGAGCGGCTGCTCGGCATCGAGGATCGCATGCCGCCGCGCGTACGCGACATCCGGGTCCTCATCGCGGAGCTGCAGCGGATCAGCAGCCATCTGGTGTGGCTCGGCACGCACGCACTCGAGATCGGCGCCATCTCGGTGATGATGTACTGTTTCCGCGAGCGGGAGCTGCTGCTCAACGTCAACGAGCTGATCGCCGGCTTCCGCATGTTCCCGAGTTATCTGCGGATCGGCGGCTTGCGCGAGGATCTCCCCCCCGGTTTCCACGATCTGGTCAACAGTTTTCTCGCGCGCTTCCCCGCGAAGCTGGACGAGTATGAAGCCCTGCTGACCAAGAACGAGATCTGGATCAAGCGCACGCGCGGCGTCGGCGCGCTGTCGAAAGAAGAGACGATCGCGATGGGACTTGTCGGTCCGATTTGCCGCGCGGCGGGCATTCCGTACGACGTCCGCAAGACGTTCCCGTACTCGGGGTACGAGACGTACGACTTCGACGTCCCGACGCGGACAAACGGCGACGTGTACGACCGCTACATGGTGCGCATCGGCGAAATGCGGCAGAGCGTGAAGATCGCCAAGCAGGCGATCGGGCGGATTTCGCCGCACGGCGCGTACGACATCCAGGATTTCCGCGTGGTGCCGCCGCCGAAGGATAAGGTGTATACCGAGATGGAAGCGCTCATTCAGCACTTCCTGATCTACTCGCAGGGCTTTACGGTGCCTCCCGGTGAATCGTATGTCCCCGTCGAGGGTCCCCGCGGCGAGCACGGGTTCTACATCGTGTCGGATGGATCGAATCGGCCGTATCGGATCAAGTCGCGCGCGCCCGGGTTCTATGCGTGCCAGGCGGTGCCGAAGATGATTCAGGGCGGCCTCATCGCGGACGTCATCGCCGTGATTGGCTCGACCGATGTCGTCATGGGGGACGTGGATCGATGAGTTTTCATCCGCTGATCCCGTACGGGACCGACCGCTGGCACAAGTCGGAGCGCACGCTCGCGGAGACCGGCGCGCCGTTCGCGTTCACGCCCGAACGCGCCGCGACGCTCGAGGAGATCTGTTCGAAATATCCGCCCGAGCAGCGCAAGTCGGCGGTCCTGGCGGCGCTCTATCTGGTCCAGGAGCAGCAGGGGCATCTGACGGCGAGCGGGATGCGGCACGTCGCGGAGTTTCTGCGGATGGCCCCCGCCGAAGTCGAAGACGTCGCGACGTATTATGTGATGTTCTACAAGGCGCCTGTCGGCACGTACGTGGTGCAGGTGTGCCGGACGCTTTCGTGCGCCCTCGCCGGAGCCGAGCGCGTGACCGAAGCGCTCAGCGAGAAGCTTGGAATCGCGCTCGGCGAAACCGATGTGTCGGGCATGTTCACGCTGGGCGAATTCGAATGCCTCGGCGCCTGCGATCGCGCGCCGGTGGTGATGGTCAACAACGAGTACTGGCACGAGAAGGCGACGCCCGAGTCGTGCGCGACGCTGGTCGACGATCTGAAGGCCCGCGGCGTCTCGGTGCTTTCGGGCTGTCACCTCAAAGTGGAGACGCGTCAATGACGAACGACGAAGGACGAACGACGAATGGCGACCGATGGGTCGCGGCCGATTCGGGCATTCGTCTTTCGTCGGTCGTCTTTCGTCGTTGACGGAGCGCAGCGAATGGATCCAGTCCTCACGAAGTACGTCGGCCAGCCGAACAGCTTCACGCTCGACTTCTTTCTGAAGCACGAGGGCTATCAGGGGCTGAAGAAGGCGCTCGCGACACCGCCGAACGACCTCATTGAAACGGTGAAGGCGTCGGGGCTGCGCGGGCGCGGCGGCGCCGGTTTTCCAACGGGCATGAAGTGGCAGTTCGTCGACAAGAAATCGCCGAAGCCTCGCTATATCGCCTGCAACGCTGACGAAAGCGAGCCGGGCACGTTCAAGGATCACCTGCTCATGGAGCGCAATCCGCACCTCCTGTTCGAGGGGTGCCTGATTGGCTGCTGGGCGATCGGCGCGAAGGTCGCGTATATCTACATCCGCGGCGAGTTCTACCACGTGCAGAAGATCATGGAGGCGGAGCTCGCGAAGGCCTACGCCCAGGGCTATGCCGGCAAGAACATCATGGGCAGCGGCTGGGACTGCGACATCGTGATGCACCGCGGCGCCGGCGCGTACGAAGCGGGCGAGGAGACGGCGCTCATCGAATCGCTCGAAGGCAAGCGCGCGCAGCCGCGCATCAAGCCGCCGTTCCCGGCGGTCGAAGGCCTTTACAATTGCCCGACCGCCGTCAACAACGTCGAGACGCTCTGCAACCTGCCCTCGATCGTCATCAACGGTCCGGACTGGTTCGCGAAGCTGGGGCCAGAGAAAAACGGCGGCCCGAAGCTGTACTGTGTCAGCGGACATGTGAAGAAGCCGGGCGTGTATGAGGCGTCGATGTTCACGACGCTGAAGCAGCTGATTTTCGACTACGCGGGCGGCATCCGCGAGGGACACGAGCTGAAGGCGGTCATTCCGGGCGGCTCGTCGGTGCCCATTCTGATGCCCGATCAGCTCGACATCCCCGCCAGCTTCGACAGCGTCCAGAAGGCGGGCTCGATGCTCGGCTCGGCCGGCATCATCGTCATGGACGAGACGACCTGCATGGTCTGGGCGGCGATGAATCTGATGCATTTTTACGCGCACGAGTCGTGCGGGAAGTGCACGCCGTGCCGCGAGGGCGGCGACTGGCTGTACAAGATCCTCGCGAAAATCGAGCGCGGCGACGGCGAGATGCGCGATCTGGATCTGCTGACGAGCGTCTCGAACAACATCGCCGGCAAGACGCTCTGCGCGTTCGGCGACGCCGAAGCGACGCCGCCGCTGACAACCCTGAAGCATTTCCGCGCCGAATACGAGGCGCACATCAGGGAAGGCCGCTGCACGGTTGCGTCCGATTGGCGCGCGCAGCAAACGCTTGCGGCCGCGCATTAGCGATGACATTCAGCATTCGCCATTCAGCATTCGTCATTGACGCGAGGCTCGGCTAGTCATGCTGTCCGGGATCAACGCGTACGTCATCGCGCACCTGGTCCTGATCTTCGTCGTCTTCAATTGCCTCGTGATGTCGGCGGCCTTCATGGTGTGGATGGAGCGCAAGGTGTGCGCCTACATCCAGGACCGAAAGGGGCCGAACCGGGTCGGCCCCGAAGGGTTGATGCAGCCCTTCGCCGATGTCATCAAGCTCCTCTTCAAAGAGGAACTGCGGCCGAAGGCGTCGGATGCGCTCCTGTTCGGCCTCGCGCCGATCATCTCCGCCGTGGCGGCGTTCGCCGCGTTCTCCGTCATTCCGTTCGGCACCGAAACGACGCTGTTCGGGCTGCTGAACGAGCCGCTGCGGCTCGAGGTCACCGACGTCAACGTGGCCGTGCTCGTGATCTTCGCGATCACGTCGATGGGCGTGTACGGGATCGTCCTGGCGGGGTGGAGCTCGAACAGCAAGTATTCGCTGCTGGGCGGACTGCGGTCGTCCGCGCAGATGATCAGCTACGAGCTCTCGTACGGCCTCGCGCTGGCGGCCGTCGTCATGCTCGCCGGTTCGCTCTCGCTGCGCGAAATCGTGACGGATCAGTCCGGGTACTGGTGGCACCTCATTCCACGCTGGTACATCTTCCTGCAGCCGCTCGGGTTTCTGATTTACATGACCGCCGGCGTTGCCGAGACCAACCGGGCGCCGTTCGACTTTCCGGAAGCGGAGCAGGAGCTTGTCGCGGGCTACCACACGGAATACAGCAGCATGAGCTTCGCGCTGTTCTTCCTGGCGGAATACATCAACATGGTCACGGTGTCGGCGGTCGCGACGAGCCTGTTTCTCGGCGGCTGGCTCGGACCGTTCCTGCCGGGCTGGCTCGGGTGGATCTGGTTTCTCGTCAAGGTGCTGGCGCTGCTGTTCTTCTACGTCTGGATGCGCTGGACGCTTCCGCGCTACCGCTACGATCAGCTCATGGAATTCGGCTGGAAATGGCTGCTGCCCGCCGCGGTGCTGAATCTCATCGTCACGGCGGCGTTTGTGGTGTGGCTGGGATGATGGACCTCGTCGGCTTCTACATCTTCGGCGCGCTCGCGGTGCTCGCGTCGCTTGGCGTGATCGGCCAGCGCAACCCGATGCACAGCGTGATGCTGTTGATCGTCTCGTTCGGCGCGCTGGCGGGCCTCTACATCCTGCTGGATGCGCCGTTCACGGCCGTCACGCAGATCATCATCTACGCGGGCGCCATCATGGTGCTCTTCCTGTTCGTCGTCATGCTGCTCAACGCGCATACCGAGGACGATTCGCCGCAGCCGCGCATCGGCCCGCGCGCGAGAGCGGTGGGCGCGGTGCTGTCGCTCCTCTTCGCGTTCGAGATTCTCTGGGCGATTTCGCGCGTGGCGCCGACGTTCTTCGGCAGCGAGAGCGGCGTCGTCTCGTCGATCAGCTCGGTGGCCAACATCGGGCTGGCGCTCTTCACGACCTATTCGTTTGCGTTCGAAGTGACCTCGATCCTGATCCTGGTGGCGATGGTCGGCGCCGTCGTGATCGCGCGAAGGGAGCCATGAGCCCGTGGTCTCGCTGAATCACTATCTCGTGCTCTCCGGCGCGCTGTTCGCGATTGGCACGGCGGGCGTATTCCTGCGCCGCAATCTGATCACGATGCTTCTCTCGATCGAGATCATGTTGAACGCCGTGAATCTGACGTTTGTCGCCGTGGGCCGCTATCTCGGGACGGTCGACGGGCAGATCATCACGTTCTTCGTCATGACGGTCGCCGCGGCCGAGGCGGCCGTCGGTCTCGCGCTGGTCATTGGTCTCTTCCGGCACCGGGAAACGCTTAGTCCGGACGCGTTCACGAGTTTGAAATGGTGAGCGCATGCTGCTGCTGATTCCGCTGCTGCCGTTTGTTGGCTTTCTGGTCAACGCCTTCCTGGGGCGGCGGCTGTCGAAGTCTCTTTCGGGCGCCGTCGCGTGCCTGGTGATGATCGTCTCGTTCGTCGTCGCGGTGTGGGCGGCGTGGACCGCGCACCACGCCGACGGCTACGCGATGCAGCAGACGGTCTTTCAATGGATCGCCTCGGGCGACTTCCAGATCCCGTTCGCGCTGCGCGTCGATCCGCTCGCGTCGCTGATGATTCTGGTCGTCACGGGCATCGGCTCGCTGATCCACATCTACTCGACGGCGTACATGCACGAGGAGACCGACAGCGAGTTCGCGCGGTACTTCTCCTATCTGAACCTGTTCGCCGCCTTCATGCTGGTGCTCGTGCTCGGGTCGTCGTTCCCCGTC
>JBOGIZ010000613.1:0-1869 GCA_050747805.1 Vicinamibacterales bacterium
GCGTCCGCCTGACGCAATCTCATCCGAGGGGCCCCTCGGACTCCCCTACACGCGCTCTCGCGCGCCGGCTTCGCCCGGCTCGCTCCGATCGCGTGGCTCGCGTCGCTGTTCAAGGGTCCGATCACTGCGGCTGCACTTCGAGCATCGGCTTCACGCGGACGCCCAGATACCGCACGTCGGTCGACGCGGGATCGAAGAAGATGGGCGTGAACCCGTTGCGGCACGCGACCGACGCCGTCCAGACGAGCGCGTGGGTTTCTTTTTCATACGGCACCCCGGCGGGCATCATGATCGCAATCTCCTGAGTCTGGCCCGCATCGAGGTGGAACTCCTGCTCGCGGCCGCCAATCCGAATCGAGACATCGTCGGGAACTGGACCCGCTGAGACGTTGAAGATGGCGCGCCGAATCGGACGATCGGTCTTGATGATGAATTCCGCGCGCGAGCGGCCGCGCGTCCAGAAGCTGCGGTCGGCTTCGCGGCCGTACGCATTGTCGTCCAGGAAATACACCAGGAACCCGGGATCGCCTTTGCCCAGATCGCCGTACCAGATGTGCGCGCGATCGGACTCCGTATTGACCGGCAGGTCGTTGACAAGCGTCAGCTCCACCGGCAACAGACGGAGCGGCCCGCTCTTCGCATTGCTGCCTGGGCGGTAGGACGCGACGAAGGGATTGAGCACCATCGGGGCAACGAACAGGCCCCCGAGTACCCACGGGACAAACGCGGCAGCGATCGAGTCGATAGGCGGCATCGCAAATAACATCGCGCCGTACGCGCTCATGAAGTACCGGTTGCCGACGCCGCCACCATTCCACGTGTACGGCGTGGCGACGACGAAGAGCAGACCCTGCGCCAGCGCGGCGCCCAGCGCGATCCATTGCCAGGCGGGACGGCGCCGCGGCGCGATGAGCAGCGCGATCATCGCGAACGCGCCGGGAAAGAAATACGGCAGCAGGCCCGCGTAGCGCCCAACGAAGAAGTACTCGAGGTTGTGGCGCAGATTCGACGCGAACACGCGCCGGCTGAATACGATGCCGGTCAGCATCCCCTCGCGCGACCTGGTCAACCCAAGTGGATGCGTGGGCGTGGCGGTCTGGAACGGGAACTCGTCGTAATACGTGTCTCGAGCTCCCCCCTGATAGTTCCAATCGCCAGAGATCGCGACGTTGATTCCGAACAGCCCCCCGGTGACCAGCAGGAACACGATCGTCGAGACCAGCGGCGCGCGTCGGACCTTGCGGCCGACAAGTCCCCAGATCGGAATCGGGAGAAACATGATCGCGTTCGACGGTTTCGAGAAGGTCGCGATGCCCAGCAGCGCCGCGGCCACGACGTCGCTGCGGCCGCAAAAAAGCCATCCAGTGCCCCGCGGCGAGCGCTCGCGCACCGCGACCTCTTTGTAAAGCCAGCAGAAATAGGCCAGGAACACCAGGGCGAAATTGAACAGTTCCGCCGTGATCCAGACGAAATACACCGGCACGACGCTCGCGACAACGAAACCCGCGGCGAGGAGCGCCGACGGCGTGGGCTGTGCCCGCGCGTGGAGAAACAGATAGGCGCAGAGCACGACGAGCGACAGCAGAATGGCGTGCAGCACGAGAAAGCCGTTCGTGCCGAACACCTTGACGAACGGCGCCGCCACGGCCGGATAGATGAACGACTTCCCGAAGAAGAGACGGTCCGGGTCGGGATCCGGCTTCCCTGTCAGGCGCAGGAACGGCGGACGCCATCCAAGCGACACGCCGGTCACGACCTGCCCCTTCTTGAGAAATACGCCGGACGGTCCCGTCGGAAACTCGCGCCAGACGCGGACGAGATCCTCTTTTCTATAGGTGAGATCGCCGTCCTGGGCGAGGCTCTGTCCCA
>JBOGIZ010000614.1:0-4123 GCA_050747805.1 Vicinamibacterales bacterium
GGCCGTCGTGGGGCGGTTCGTTTCCTGCCGTCCCGCCCTGCTCCGGCCGCGCGGAGCGCGGCCCGCGAATAAGTCCGCAGCGCCGCTCGACGCAAATCGTCAATCTCCGTTTCGTCCCCGTTGCTTCGTTTCTCCGTTGTGATGTTGTCCCGTTCCCCCGGGCTCAGTACTCGTACACCCCGCGCCCGACTTTTTTGCCGAGGCGCCCCGCCTTCACGTATTGCGCGAGCAGCGAACACGGACGGTACTTCTCGCCCAGGCTGCGGTGCAGGTATTCGAGAATGCTCAACCGCGTGTCGAGACCCACGAGATCGACCAGCTCGAACGGGCCCATCGGGTGGTTGAGGCCGAGCTTCAGCGCCTTGTCGATGTCGCGCGCCGAGGCGACGCCTTCCATCAGCATGTAGAACGCTTCGTTGCCGATGCTCGCGTTGACGCGCGTGGTGATGAAACCAGGCGATTCGCGTACGAGGACCGTTTCTTTTCCCATTCGCCGGGCGACGGCCTCCACCGCCTCAAGCGTGGCCGCCGACGACTCGAGCGCGCGCACGATTTCCACGAGCTTCATGCGGTGGACGGGGTTGAAGAAGTGCATGCCGGCGACGCGCGATGGATTCTGCAGCGAACCCGCCATCTCCGTCAGACTGAGCGCGGACGTGTTCGACGTGATCACCGCGGCCGCGGGCGTGAAACGCTCGATATCGGCAAACAGCGCGAGCTTGAGATCGATCCGCTCTGGCGCCGCTTCGATGACGAAATCTGTCCCGGAGAGTGCGGCCGCGAGATCGGCGGTCGCGGTCAGTCGGCCGAAAGCCGCATCGGCGTCCGCCGCGGTCGCCTTTCCGAGCTCGACGCCTTTCTTCAGAATCTGCTGAACCGCGACGCGCCCCTTCTCGGTTGCGGCGCTCGAGACGTCGTATAAACGCGTCTCATAGCCCGCCGTGGCCGCCGCGTGCGCGATGCCGTGCCCCATCGTTCCCGCCCCGAGGACGGCGATGCACTTAATTTCCATCACCAATTCACCAACTCACCAATTCCATTCACCAATTCACCAATTCACGAACTCACCAATTGCTCCAGCTCTCCCACCGCCATACCGATCTCCTCTTCGGTGTTATAGAAATGCGGCGCGATCCGGATGCCCGCGCCCGGCCGATAGTCCACGATGACGCCGCGGCGAATGAGCTCGTCGGCGGCGTGCGCGCCGTTGGGAACGTCCAACACCACGCTCCCTCCGCGTTCGCCATCGTCAAGCGGCGTGTTCAGCCGCCAGCCGCGCGCGAGGGCGGCGTCAATGAGCTTCCGCGTCAGCTTCAGAGAGCGCTCTCTGATGGCAGGCACGCCGATTGCGCCGACGATCTCGTACCCGGCGCGCGCCGCATAGAGCGCCGGCACGTTCGGCGTGCCGCTCTGGAAACGTTCGGCGCCGTCCGCGTAGCGGATGGGGCCCGTCGCGAACTCGAATGGCGACTCGTGCGCCGCCCATCCGACCAGCGCCGGTTCCAGCGTTCGGGCGAGGTCGGGCCGCACGTAGAGGAATCCGGCTCCCGGGCCTCCGCAGAGCCACTTCACCGACCCACCGACGGCGAAGTCGGCGTTCCACGCGGCGAGATCGATGGGAATCGCGCCCGCCGCCTGATACACGTCGAGCACGACGTGGGCGCCGGCCTCGTGCGCCTTTTCGATCACCGCCCGCGCGTTGGTAATGTACGCGCTCTTGAACAGCACGAGCGACAGCACGACAAGCGCCGTGCGGCCGTCGATGGCGTCGATCAGCCGGTCGAGATCGATCCGGATCGGATCCGCAGACGGTACGTGGACAATCTCGGCACCGTAGCGCCTGAAGCCCTCGAATAAATAATGGTTCGTCGGAAATTCGAGATCGGTGATGACGATGCGCCGGCGCGGGCCGTCATAGCGAAAAGACGATGCGATGATCCCCTGCGCGACCGTGACATTCTGGTGCATCGAGATCGTGCCCGGCGCGGCGCCGAGAATCGGCGCCAGCAGATTGCCGGTTTCGCCGCCGATCTCCCACCAGCCTTCGTGCCAGGCGCGTACGCCGCGCGACGCCCACGTGTCGGTGTATTCCTGTAGGTAGGCGGACGCCTTCCGAGGCATCGCGCCAAGCGAGTGGCTCACCAGGTACGCGCAG
This sequence comes from Vicinamibacterales bacterium, assembly GCA_050747805.1. Taxonomy (GTDB): domain Bacteria; phylum Acidobacteriota; class Vicinamibacteria; order Vicinamibacterales; family 2-12-FULL-66-21; genus JAICSD01. The sequence goes on from JBOGIZ010000614.1 coordinate 2,156, forward strand.
GTGTCGAGAATCGGGAACTCCGAGCGCCATTTGAGCAGCGGGTCAGTCATTGCCAGATGCGCTCCGCATTCTCCTGCAGGATCTTCCGCTTCACCTCATCGCCGAGCGGCAGCGCCAGGAGCGCGTCGACGTTCGCCCGCATCGATCGGACGCCGGGACTCGGCCAATCGGTACCCCACACCGTCTTGTTGGCGATCTCTTCCAGCCGCGGGAAGTAGTCGAGCAGCTTCGACGGGGGAATGCCCGACACTTCGAGGTAGACGTTCGGATGGCGTCGCACGAGAAAGAATGCGGCCCCCATCCAGAGCGGCCGTCCGCCGTGCGCCAGCAGGATCGTCAGCTTCGGGAAATCGATCGCCACATCGTCGACATCCATGGGATCGCCGAAGCGGCTCCGCGCCCCAGGGAACACGGAGGTGCCGGTGTGAATCGTGACCGGGACGGCTGACTCTTCCGCCACGCGATAGAGATCGGCGAGCGAGGGCAGCGTGTCGAGGTACGCATTCGCGCGAAAGAGCTGATGCGGCGGATGCACCTTGATCGCTCTCGCACCGGCATCGATGACGCGCCGCGCGTCGCCCGCGACATCCTTTGTGAACCGCGGATTGACGGACCCGAACGCGATCAGGCGCGAGGGATCGGTCTTGGCGTAGTCGACCATCCAGGGATTCGCCTCGTCGGTGAATCCCATCAGGTCCGGGCTGACGTAGTTGATCAAGCCGACGCGGTCGATGCCGTCCGCGTCCATGCGCGCGAGCAGTTTGCGTGGATCGGCCGCATAGCCTTCGAGTTCAGCGCGGTTCGGCTTGCCCTTCCAGAAGGTCGCCGCAACCGGCGGCGGCATCATGTGGAACGGCTGGATGTGGATGTGGGCGTCGGTCACGAGCATGAAGGGCTAAGAAAGGTGCTAAAGGTGCCAAGGGTGCTGAAGGTGCTGGTGCTAAGGTGCTGCGGGTGCTGCGGGTGCTGGTGCTGAAGGTGCTTCGGGCGCTGAGAGTCCTGAGAGTGCTGAAGGCTTCATAGTGCGTTCTCGCACGTCGTATATGGTACTGCAGGAAGCCTGGAGGTGCGCAGGTGTTCGAGCGTTCCGGAGCGTGGTGGAGCACGGCGCGAACGCGGGCGTTGACCCGCCATAAAGGATTCGCGGCCGCGATTCTTGCGATCGCGTCGATGTCCGTCTGCGCGTCGACCGTTGTGGTCAGCGCCGTGGACGCGGCGCTGCTGACGCCCCTGTACGCGCGCGGACAGAACAGTCTGGTCGTCGCCGGTGCTCGGCCGTCGCATTTTGACAAGCGCGAGCGTGTGCGCGTATATTCAATGTAGATACATGGCGACCATCACCCAGATCTCGCGGTGGGGAAATAGCTTGGGCCTGCGTCTTCCGAAATCCATCGCACTCGAGGCGCAGGTCGATGAAGGCGATCGAGTTGACGTGTCGGTCAAGAACGGCACCATCGTCATCCGCCCGAGCCGGCCGACTTACTCGCTTGACCAGCTTGTCGCGAAGATCACGCCTCGCAATCGCCGTGACGAGAGCGACTGGGGCACACCGGTCGGCCACGAAGCGTGGTAGCTCGCGCGTACATTCCGGATGCGGGCGATTTGGTGTGGCTCATGCTTGATCCTCAAGCCGGTCACGAGCAGGGTGGACGGCGTCCCGCACTGATCCTGTCGCCACGCGCCTACAACTCGAGGGCACGGCTGGCAATTGCCTGCCCCATCACGAGTCAGGTGAAGGGGTATCCGTTCGAAGTGCCCTTGGCTGCTGACAGCAGGATCTCTGGCGTCGTCCTGGCCGACCACGTCAAGAACCTGGACTGGCAAGCTCGCCGAGTCGTTTTCGAAGCGAAGGCAGCACCAGAAACCCTCACGGAGGTCCGCGAAAAACTTCGAGTCGTGCTAGGACTCTAGAGCGAGGGCAGCCTGAGGCGCCAATCCAATCGGACAACGCGATACTTCGGCACACAC
>JBOGIZ010000615.1:0-5877 GCA_050747805.1 Vicinamibacterales bacterium
GCCGGCGCTCGGCCGGCTGCTCAACTCGAACGACGACAAGCTCGTCGGCGAATCGCGAGTGGTCGTCCTCAACTACGAGTACTGGACGTCGCGATTCGGCCAGGATCCGAACGTTCTCAACAAACCGCTGATCGTCAACGGCCAGACCCTGACGATCGTCGGCGTCGCGCCGCGCGGCTTTGACGGGACGACGATCGGATTGCGGCCCGACGTCTTCGTCCCGATCACGCTGCGCACCATGATGCAGCCCGGCTTCACACGCTGGGCGAACCGCACGGTGTACTGGGCGTATCTCTTCGCGCGCCTGCGTCCCGGCGTCACGATCGACGGCGCGCGCGCCGCGCTCGGCACGCAGTATCACGGCCTCATCAACGACGTCGAGGCACCGCTGCAGAAGGACATGACCCAGCAGACGATGGCGCGATTCCGCGCCAAGCCGATCCTGCTCGAGCCCGGTGGGCGCGGACAAAGCTCGGTTCCCGACAACGCCGAGACACCGCTCGGCCTGCTCCTCGCGGTGACCGGGTTCGTGCTGCTCATCGCGTGCGCCAATATCGCGAACCTGCTGCTGGCGCGATCGGCCGCACGCGCGAGCGAAATGGCGATTCGCCTGTCGATTGGCGCCAGCCGCGCGCGCCTGATCGTGCAGCTGCTGACCGAGTCGCTGCTGCTGGCCGCGCTCGGCGGCCTGGCCGGCCTCGTCGTCGCGCACTGGACGCTGGTGCTGATCACGTCGCTGCTGCCGCCGCAAGTCCAGCAGACCATCACGTTCAGCATCAGCGGCACGGTCGTGCTCTTTGCCGCCGGGGTGACGGCCGGAACGGGCCTTCTGTTCGGACTCTTCCCGGCGCTCCACAGCACGCGGCCGGATCTCGTCTCAACGCTGAAGAATCAGGCCGGTCAGCCGTCCGGCGCGAAAGGGGCGGCGCGCTTCCGCCTCGTCCTCGCCACGTCGCAGATCGCGCTCTCGATGATGCTGCTCGCCGCCTCCGGGTTCTTCGTCAAGAGCCTGCTGAACGTCAGCCGGGTGGATCTCGGGATCAAGATCGACCACGTCATCACGTTCGGCCTGTCACCTGATTTGAGCGGCTACACGTCCAACCGCACGCGTCTCTTCTTCCAGCGGCTCGAGGACGAGCTCCGCGCGACGCCCGGGATCACCGCCGCTACGATATCGTCCGTCCCCATCCTGTCGGGCAGCAACTGGGGCAACGACGTCAACGTCCAGGGACGCGAGAGCACGCCGGACACGGACAACAATTCCCGCTTCAACGAAATCGGTCCCGGCTATTGTGCCGCGCTCGGCATCCCGCTCATCGCGGGACGCGAGTTCACCACTGCCGACGACATCAACTCGGCCAAAGTGGCCATCGTCAATCAGGCGTTCGCGAAAAAGTTCGGCCTCGGCAACGACGCCGTCGGCAAGCTGATGGGATACGGCGCGGGCTTCCGCAGCAAGCTCGATACGACGATCGTCGGGGTCGTCCAGGATGCGAAATACAGCGAGGTGAAGAAAACGGTGCCGCCGCTCTTCTTCACGTCATATCGGCAGGACAAGGAGCCGGGCGGCATGCAGGTCTACGTGCGGACCGCAGGCGACACCGCGCAAGCGGCGTCCGCGGTCACGGCGGTCGTGAAGCGGCTCGATCCGAACCTGCCCATCGAACAGCTCAAGACGCTGCCCGATCAGGTGCGCGACAACACGTTTCTCGATCGCATGATGTCGACGCTGTCGGCGGCGTTCGCGCTGCTGGCGACGCTGCTCGCCGCGATCGGCCTCTACGGCGTGCTCGCCTACACGGTCGCGCAGCGGACGCGCGAGATCGGCCTGCGAATGGCGCTCGGCGCCGCGCCGGCCCGCGTCAGGGCCATGGTGCTAAGACAGGTCGGAGGCATGACGCTTGTCGGCGTCGTCGTTGGACTGGCCGGCGCGCTCGGCGTCGGCAAGGGCGCACAGTCGATCCTCTATCAGATGACCGGCGCCGATCCCCTCGTGCTGGCGTTGTCGATGGTCGCGATCGCGCTGGTCTCGTTGTGCGCGGGCTTCATCCCGGCTCATCGCGCGTCGCGCGTCGATCCGATGCGCGCGTTGAGGTTGGAGTAGCCGCCACGGACCACGGACCACGGACCGACCTGGACCGGGAAGCTCCGTGTCGCTAACCCTCGCGCAGCGTCACCATGGGATCCACGCGGGTCGCGCGGGCGGCGGGAATGTAGCACGCGGCGAGCGCCACAACAGCGATGACGGCCGCGACAGCCGCGAGCGTCGCGGGGTCCGTCGGCCGGACATTGAAGAGCTGGGCCTGCAGTAGCCGCGTCAGGCCGAATGACGCCGCAAGGCCGGCCACAAGCCCCACGCCCGTCAAACGAAGTCCCTGGCCCAGCACCATGCCGAGCACGCTCCCGCGTGTCGCGCCGAGTGCCATGTGAATGCCGATTTCCTTCGTGCGCTCAGTGACCGAATACGACACGATCCCGTACGTGCCGACCGCCGCGAGCGCCAGCGCAAGCGCAGCGAAGATCGCAAGCAGCTCGGCGAGAAATCGCGGCCGCGCCGCCGCGTCCTCAAACACCTCGTCCATCGAACGCAGGTTCACGATCGGCAGCGTCGGATCCTGCGCGCGGACGGCCTGCTGAATGGGCTGCGCGAGGTTGTCAGACGGGAGCGTCGAGCGGATCACAACGTTCATGTTTCCAGGAGCGAACCCCGCGTATTTCGGTCCTTGCTCGTCGAGGAAATAGAGCTCGGTGCCGGTCTTCTTGGACATCCCGCCCTGCTTCACGTCGGCGACGACGCCGACGACCCGGAACATCGCCTCCTTGCCGCCGAACGCCGGCCCGAAATACGGATTCACCAGTTTGCCGATCGGATCGACTTTGCGGAACGTGTAAAACGTCTTCTCGAGCGTTTCGTTGATCAGGACGACGGGCCCGCCCGAGATGTCCGAGGGTTCGAAGCCGCGGCCCTTCAGGACGGGAATGCCCATGGTCTTGAGATAATCGAGCGTCGCGATCTGAAAATAGTCGACGTTTTCCATCGGCTGGCTCGAATTTGGCGCCGCCTTGTAGTCGAGGAAGTCCACGTCATTCGCGTTGACCGGGCGATTCGGCGGCAGGCCCGTCATGCAGGCCACGCCCGTGACGCCGGGGACGCCGCGCAGGCGATCCATCAGACGATCGAAGAACTCGACGCGTGAATCCGGTTTCTGGTACGACGCACCCGGCAGCACGACGCCGAATGTCGTCAGGTGCTGACGATTGAACCCGGCGTCGGCGGTCATCAGCTTCTGGAAACTCCGCAGCAGCAGACCCGCGCCGACCACGAGCACGACCGCCAGCGCGATTTCGCCCATCACGAGCATGCTGCGGACGCGCGCACGCGCGGACCCGGCAGTGGCGCGCGTTCCGCCCTCTTTGATCGACAGGGCGACGGTCTGTTCGCGCAGATGAAGCAGCGGCGCCATGCCGAAAAGGACTCCCGTGAACACCGACGCAGCGAGAGTGAAGAGCAGCACTCTCGTGTCGAGGGTGATCTCGAGGGCACGCGGAATGCTCTCGGGATTGGCCGCGAGCAAGGCGCGGAGCCCGCCGAAGCCGATCGCGGCGCCGAGCGCTCCCCCGATCAGCGCAAGCACGACGCCCTCGGTGATGAATTGACGCAGCAGCCGCCAACGCCCGGCGCCCAGCACGGAGCGGATCGCGAACTCGCGCTGCTTCGACTCCGCGCGCGCGAGCATCAGGTTCGCGAGGTTGGCGCAGGCGATGAGCAGGACGAACCCCACAGCGCCCTGCAGCACCCACAGCGCGGTACCGACGCTCCCAATCATCTCGCTCTTGAGCCGCTCCATCTGAATCAAGTGCTGGAACCCCGGCGTCCGCTGCGGCGCGTGCATGTTGCCGCTGAGCGCCTTCCATTGGTCGATCATCGAATTGAGGTCGGCCTGGGCCTGAGGCAGAGCCACGCCGGCCTTCAGCCGGCCAATCATGTAGAGAAAGTGGTTGCTCCGCCGCGTCGGAAACGTTTTGGGATCGATCGTCAGCGGCAGAAACACATCGACGCCTTCGTCATGGATGTCGTATCCGGGCGGCATGATGCCGACGATCCGCGTCGACACGCCGTCGATGGGCAGCACGCGTCCAAGAATCGTTTCGTCGCCGCCGAACGACTTCTGCCAGGCGGCGTGGGACAGGATCGCGACATCCTCGGCGCCCGGCTTCGAGTCCGTATCCATAAACAGCCGTCCGCGCAGGGGCTCGACGCCCATGACCGGCAGCAGTTCCGGCGTGACGAGCATCGAATTCACGCGCTGCGGCCGATCCGGTGTGCCAAGATTCACCGCCCCTGGACGGTACGCGCCGACATTCTCGAACGAGCGGTTCCGCTCCTTGAATTCTTCGAATTCGGGCAGCGAGACCCAGAATTTGTCGAAACCGAGCTGGGGAAACGTGCTGCTCAGGAACATCAGCCGCTCCGGGTGCGGATACGCCAGCGGTTTCAGCATCACGCCGTTGACGACGCTGAAGATAGCGGTGTTGGCGCCGATGCCGAGCGCGAGCGTCAAGATCGTGATCGCGGCGTAGCCGGGCGTTTTGGCCAGCGTGCGGAGAGCGTATTTGAGGTCGGTCAGCAGCGTCGGCATGGCTCACAGTACTCCGAAATAGTTTCGAATTGAAACTATTAGACGTTGACGACCGTCCAAGAGTTGGCGACAACAGAACAACAATATGGCGCGCGTGGATCTCGGAGATATGGAGCATCTGGTGCTGCTCGCGGTGCTGCGCCTCGGACGCGATGCGTACGGCATTCCGATCCTCGAAGAAGTGTGCGCACGGAGCGGCCGCCGGGTCTCGCGCGCGACCGTCTACGTCGCGTTGAAGCGGCTCGAGGAGAAGGGACTGCTCGCGTCGAAGCTGGGCGAGAGCACGCCCGAACGCGGCGGCCGCGCAAAGCGCTTCTTCAAACTGAGGCCCGCGGGTCTTCGCGGGCTGCGCGAGTCGCGCGAGATGTTTCTCGACCTCTGGCGCGACTACGAATCCGTCCTAGATCGCGCATGAACACCGACCTTCCGGCTCCCGCTCGTCTCCTCGCGCGGCTCGTCCCTTCGATCGACCGCGAATCGATCGTCGGCGATCTGATCGAGGACGCGGAATTCCGCTCGCTTCGCGGTCTGCCGCGCGCGATATGGATCACCGGCGAGTGCGCGGCGATCGGCGCAGGATTCTCCTGCACGCGCGCGCGCCGCGCCCTCGCGATCGGCGACGTGCACGAGCTGGCGATCTGTCTCGCCGTTGACGGACGCCGCGCCCTCCGCACTCCCGGCTTCATGTCGGCGAGCCTGCGCGCCCTTGTCTTCTGTGGATCGATAGCGACGCTGTCACTCGCAACCGCTCTGCTCGTCAGTACGCTGCTGTCCGCGGCAGGGCTGTAGTACGTCGCGCTGCTCGGCGGCGCGATGATCGCCGCCGGACGGCCTGAACCTTGGCCGCTGGCGCCCGCGGCCTGAGCGGCATGTCAGTAAGCGCCCCCACCGCCGCCGATCGGGAGCTTGCGCTTCCCGGTCGTGGGTGGTGCTGGTTCCTTCGTCAGCCGATCGACCGGATGCTCCTTGAGCATCCGCATGCCTTCCTGCACGGCGCGCTCGAGCTGCGGATCGTGGCCCGCGATGACGTCTTTCGGCCAGTTCTCGACGTCGACATCCGGGGTCACGCCCGTGTTTTCGACTGCCCAATGTCCCGATCGATCGAAGAAGCCGCCGCGCGGCGCGATCATCGATCCGCCATCGATGAATGTCGGCGTGTCGGCCGTGTGCACGAGGCCGCCCCACGTGCGCGTGCCGACGAGCTCGCCGATCTGTCGCAGCTTGAACATGTAGGGCA
>JBOGIZ010000616.1:0-5086 GCA_050747805.1 Vicinamibacterales bacterium
TTACCGCGCCATGGGATGGTCGGACAGATAAATCCGCCTGCCTTTGATCCACATGTTGACCGCCGCGAGCGCGACGATGGCGATGCCGATCACGAAGTCGTTGTCGACCGACGCGCTGGGGTGGGCGTAATGCAGCACCCACGGCGCCATGATCACCCAGATGCCGGCGAGCGCGACGGTCCAGCTCGCGAGCGCGCTGATGCGCAGACGAAAGGCTCCGGCCGACCAGAGCGCCGCAAGCCCCACGAATAACCCGCCGATCGCATCCTCGACCACCGCCGTACCGCGCAGGTGCGGCAGCACGAACGCCGCCACGACCAGCCAGAGGCCCAGTCCGAGATTGGTCCAGCCGATCCACGTCATCCCATCCTCCTTGCCCCTGCAATCAGGATAGCTCTAGCCCGTGCCGCCTGCGCGATTACTTCGCGCCGCACGCGGGTGCGGTGGGCGGCGTCCACACCGGCAGCGCGGGCGGGCCTGCGTGCGAGAGCGACGTGTTCAACTGCGCGACGTCCGTCGTCTCGATGCGGCGCAGCTCGGCCAGCGCCCTGTCGATCGCGGCACACGGCTCGTCAACGCCGTTGGTCACGCTCGGCGTCGGCGCGGCGTCCCCGACGAGCTGGTCGTTAATCCGCCTCGTCAAATCGCGATGCGCGAGTCCGAGTGCGCCCCCGCCAGCGGCGAGCGCCTTCAACGCCGTTTCGAGGGACTGAACGCCCGCCGCTGTGCTGTCGCCGGATTGCGGCGATAGCTTCGATAGCGCGTCGGTCAACTTGTCGAGATAGGTCACGGCGTCGTATGTCGCCGTGATGCCAGCCACCATGCGCTCCTCCAGCCGGAACTGCGCCTCGAGTCCGGCCGCGGGCACGCTGATCCGCGGATCCTGCGTCAGTGCGATCGGCTGCGTGAACGACTGACCGTTGACGGTGAGCGTCGCGGAGTACGGGCCGGGCAGTACCATCGGTCCGACGACGGTCGAGCGATAGGTCTTGCCGGGTATGGCGTGCCAGTTCAGCGTGTACTCACGATAGTCGAGCAGCGTGCCCGAGTAGCCATAGTTGAGGATCGGCGGATCTGGATAGCGCAGATCCCACGAGACGCGGTGCATGCCCGCCGACGTCGGAAGCGTGATCGGCGGCGCGATCCAATATTCGGGCACGTTCGGCATGCTCGTGTCGATCGGCGGTGCGATGCTCGAAAACTCGCGCACGGTCGCGCCGCGGGCATCCTTGATTCGAAGCGTCACCGTCCCAGATGCGGCGGCCGCCAGGTAGTAGTCGAGAATCGCACCCTCCGGCGGATTCGGTCCGATGACCATCTCGGGTGGTACCGGTGTGTCCTGCGTGTTGTCCCAGCGCGCGCGAGAGACTGGCGCGGGCTTGAAGAAGAATGCCGGTGCGCTCGACGCGAGCGCCGCGCGCGCCTGTCGAAGAGGCGTGACGTCGTCGAGGATCCAGAAGCCGCGGCCATACGTCGAGATCGCGATGTCATCGTCATGAACCGTGATGTCGCTGACGACGGTGTGCGGGAGATTGAGCTGCAGGGGTTGCCAGTGGTCGCCGCGATCGAATGAGACCCAGATGCTCGTCACCGTTCCGGCGTACAGCAGGTTTGGATCCTTTGGATCCTCGCGAACCACGCGCGCCGTGCCGTCGTCGGCGATGCCCGTCGTAATCTCCTGCCACGTGCCGCCATAGTCTGACGTGCGGTAGATATGCGGATGCGCGTCGCGCGAGAGCAGCGCGGCGTACGCCGTGCCAGCGTTTGCGTGCGACGCGTCGATCACGTTGATCGCGCTCGGCGGAAGATTCTTCGGCGTGACGTTCGTCCACGTGCGGCCATGGTCGCGCGTGACGTGAACGAGGCCGGTGCTCGATCCGGCCCAGATCACGTCGGTGCTCACTGGCGACGGCGCGAGCGCCTGAATGTAGCCCCCGGCGGCCGCGGGCCCGCGGGTGCTGCCCGGTGGAGGCGGCAAGACAGGCGGCGTCTGCGCGGCCGTGCCCGACGCGAGGTCGGGACTGATTGCGCGCCAGGTCGTGCCGCCATCGCTCGACGTGAGGACGCGCTGCGACGCCATGTAGAGCTCGTGCGGATTTTCCGGCGAGAAGGCGAGCGGCGGCGCGCCGCCAAACCGATCGTCCGGCGTCGGTTGATAGAGCACCACCACCTGGCTCGTGACCTTGTCGAAGCGCCGCAGGACGTGGTACCAGCCCTGCGTGTACATGTAGCGGTGATCGAGCGGGTCGGCGATCAGGAAGCCGTTCTCGAATCCGCCGGCGGGGTACCAGTCGTACGGGCGGATCTCGCCGAAGTCGGTTCGGCTCGCCGCGCACGCCGTTCCGGAGTCCTGCTGCGGACCGCAGACGTGATAAGGGAAGTCGTAGTCGGTCGCCACGCGGTAGAACTGCCCGTCGATCAGCCCGTAATACGGCGTCCACGACTCGCCGCCGTCGACGGAAATCATGGGGCCTTGATCGACGCCGCCGATCATCCGCTTGGCATTGGTCGGGTCGATCCACAGAAAACGCGGGTCGGCGCCGCTCGGCGCGCCCCAGTACGAAATCACGTGCGCGCCCGCGTCGGTAGATCGATACATCGACGTCCCCATCAGATAGACGACGTCGGGATGCTGCGGGTCCGCATAGATCTTTCCGCCCGCGCTCGCGATCTCGCGCGTCCCGAACACCCAGGTTTCGCCGCCGTCGTCCGATCGATAGAGGCCGCGGCTGGCGGCCCCGCGTCCGGCCGCGCCACGTCCTCCGCCCGTTGCGACGAGCGCGTAGAGCCTTCGGCCGTGCGTGCCGTCGGCCATCGTGAAGGCCATCACGCGGGCGCCGTCTGGCAGTCCGTGGCCGGATACAGCCTGCCAGGTGACGCCCTCGTCACTCGATTTATAAATCCCCGTGTTCGAGATCTCGGGCTGCGGCGCGGCGCCGAATCCGCCGCCTGTGCCGAGCAGCGCGTAGACGATCTGCGGCTCGTCGTAGTCGAGGTACACGTCGGACGCCGGGACGGCGCCGTCGGCCGGCAGTACGCGCGTCCAGGTGCGGCCGCCGTCGGAGGTCCGATAGACGCCGCGTTCGCCGGCGGGCGCGGTGGCGGCTTGGTTTCTGGCGGCGCCGCGGCCACCTGGCGCTCGCGGTCCGAGCGCGGCGACGATCGCGACGTCTGCATTGCGGGGATCGACGGCAATGCTGCCGATGTACTCCGAATCGCGCAAGCCGACGTTCGTCCACGTGCGGCCCGCATCGGTCGACTTGTAGATCCCCTTGCCGGGCGTGAACGACCATCCTGACTGGTTACCGGTGCCGACATAGATAACGTTATGGTCGGACGGCGCGACGGCGACCGCCCCGACCGACGGCACTTCCACCTGGTCGAAGATGGGCTTCCATGTTGTCCCGCCGTTCGTCGTTTTCCAGACGCCGCCTTCCGGCAGCCCGACGTAGTACGTCGTCGAATCGCCGGGGACGCCGGTCGGTGCCGAGACGTAGCCCGATCGCCATGGGCCGATGTTGCGCCACCGCAAATCGGAGAAGACGGACGGATTGATCTGCTGTGCACTGATTGCAGTGAAAGTAAAGGGAGAGAGGGCAGCGAGGGCAATCCCGCACGCGACGGCGAACGATTTCATCGGCGGCTCCTTGGACGAGCCGGATGATACCTCAGCCGCCGCCGCGGCGGCCCCGCGCCAGCTCGGCCGTCCGCCCGGAACACCGATTGAATAGTCCGCAGTGTTATGGCGGATACGGTTGCTGATTTCCTACTGACTCGGCTGGCCGACTGGGGCATCTCGAGGATCTACGGCTATCCAGGCGACGGCATCAACGGAATCCTGGGCGCACTCGATCGGGCGAAAGAGCGCATCAACTTCGTGCAGGTGCGCCACGAGGAGATGGCCGCGTTCATGGCGTGCGCGCACGCGAAGTTCACGGGCGAGGTGGGCATCTGCATGGCGACCTCCGGACCCGGCGCGATTCATCTCCTGAACGGCTTGTATGACGCCAAGATGGATCATCAGCCCGTCGTGGCCATCGTGGGCCAGCAGGCCCGGGCCGCGCTCGGCGGTCACTATCAGCAGGAAGTCGATCTCATTTCGCTGTTCAAAGACGTCGCGCACGAGTACGTGCACATGGCGTCGGAGCCGGCGCAGATTCGCCACCTTGTCGACCGCGCCGTGCGCATCGCGAAGGTGGAGCGGACGGTGACGTGCATCATTCTGCCGAATGATGTGCAGGAACTCGATGCAGTGAAAGACCCGCCGCGTCTGCATGGAACCGTGCATTCCGGCATCGGCGTGCAGAGCCCGTACATCGTCCCGCAGGACGACGACCTGAGGCGCGCCGCCGACATTCTGAATGCGGGTTCACGCGTCGCGATGCTGGTAGGCGCAGGCGCCCTGGGCGCTGCCGACGAAGTCACCGAGGTGGCCGATCTGCTCGGCGCCGGCGTCGCGAAGGCGCTGCTCGGCAAGGCGGTGCTCCCTGATGACCTGCCGTGGGTGACGGGCGCGATCGGCCTGCTCGGCACAAAGCCCAGCTGGGATCTGATGACCGAGTGCGACACGCTGCTGATGGTCGGGACGAACTTCCCGTACTCGGAATTCCTGCCGAAGGAAGGACAGGCGCGCGGCATTCAGATCGACATCGACGGGCGGATGCTCGGGATCCGGTATCCGACCGAGCTCAACCTGATCGGCGACGCGGCCGAGACCCTGCGCGTCCTGGTGCCCTATCTGGAACGCAAGACCGACCGCGGCTGGCGCAACCGGATCGAGCAAGGGATCCGGGAGTGGTGGGGCGTGCTCGAGGCGCGCGCGATGAGCGACGCCAATCCGATCAACCCGCAGCGCGTGTTCTGGGAGCTGTCGCCGAAGCTACCCGACGACTGCATCTTGTCGTCCGACTCGGGATCCTCGGCCGGCTGGTACGCGCGCGACCTCAAGATCCGCCGCGGCATGATGGCCTCGCTCTCGGGCTCGCTCGCGACGATGGGCCCCGGCGTCCCCTATGCGATTGCGGCGAAATTCGCGTTCCCCAGCCGCGTCGCGATTGCCCTCGTCGGCGACGGCGCGATGCAGATG
>JBOGIZ010000617.1:0-2696 GCA_050747805.1 Vicinamibacterales bacterium
ACCTTGGAGGTCGGAGCCAAAACCGAGAACCGAGAACCGAGGGGAACCGAGAACCGAGAACCCCGAACCCCGAACGCGAACCCCTTCTAACCTCCTACCTCCTACCTCCTGTCTCCTGTCTCCTGCCTCCTGTCTCCTTACTGCAGCGGCGCGAGCTGGATCGCCTGGAACGCGGCGATCGATTGGCTGTAGAGGATTTCCGCGGTGAGCTCCTCGCGGCGCGCTGCTGCGAGGTCGCGCTCGGCCTGGAACAAGTCCAGCGTCGTTGAGAGGCCCACGGCGAACCGCTTGTTCTCGGCGTCGAGTTTCTCCTGGAACAGTTCGCGCGACTGGCGATCGACTTGGACGCGTCGGTAGTTGGTCTGGACCTGGCGGGCCGCTTCGCGCACCTGGGTGGTGACTTGCGTCTCCATGTCGGTGAGGGTCGTGTGCTGCTGCTGCGCGTTGACTCTTGCCTGCGCGAGCGCCGCGCTCGCCGGGCTCTCGCCGATCGGGTAGGAGAAGTTCAGCCCGACGGTCCAGGTCCGGAAGTTGTTGCCGAGCACGTCGTTTAGCACGTCGCCGAAACTTCGGATCGACGTGCCAGTCGGCGTCGACGAGAACCCCGTCGGGTCGTAGCGGAATTCCGTTCCGCCGATGCCTGTTACGCCGTACTGCCCCGCCAGGCTCAACTGCGGCAGCTTCTGGTTCGACTCGAATTTGATGGTGGCGTCGTTGTTATCGATCTGCTTCTTGAACTGCAGGAGGTCGGTCCGGCTCTGAAGGGCGTTCTTGACCGCTGCATCGACGTCAATCTGGACCTGGACCACTTGTTCGGGGTCAACCGGCTTGTACGTCACCGTCCAGAAACCGGGCTGCGATGAGTTCATCACAAGCGCGCGGAGTTGATCTTCCGCTGACGCAATCGCTCCTTCCTGGATGACGACGGCTTCTTCGTTGCTCGCCACCTCGGCCTTCGATGACACGAGATCGATCTGCGGGATCGTGCCGACCGCGAGGCGCTGCTGGTTCTGCGACAGCGACAGCTGCGCGATTTGCAGCGACTGTTCTGAAACTTTCCAGCCTTCGATCGCGCCGATCAGATTGTAGTAGGCAGCGCGCACCGCGTACGAGGTCTGCGTGATGCGCTGCCGGAGCGCGAGGTCCTGAATCGAGGCATTGTTACGGGCCAGGATCACCTGCTCGCGGTTGTAATCGATCTTGAAGTTCTGGAGCAGCGGCTGGCTGTAGTTCGCCACCATCGTCGAGCCGAGCTGCGGACTGAACACGACGCGCGAGGCGTCGGACGTCGCGCGCGATCCGCTCCACTTCAGCGAGTACTGGCCTCCGCCGAACGGCACGAGTTGCTGCAGGCCTGCCGTGGTCGAGAGATTGGCGTTCGTCACGACGGAGACGCCGGACGACAGGAAGTCGGTCGGAGGCGCCGCGGCGCTGCTCTGACTGTATGACGACACGAGCTGCGGCGTGTATAGCGCCCGCGTCTGCTCGAGCGTGTATTCGGCCAATTCCGGACTCAGCCGCGCTTCCTGAATCTGCAGATTGTTGGCGAGCGCCATTTTCACCGCGTCTTCGAGTGTCAGCGCGGTACCGTTGTCGACGGGCGATGCGGGTTCTGGCGGTTCGGCGACATTCGGGACGCCCGCCGCCTGCGGCGCCGGTTCGGCGGGCGGCTGCGCCGGCGGTGTGGTCTGTCCGAAAGCGGACATCGAAATACCGCAGGCGAACAGGCAGACTCCTGCCGCGACGCGCGCCGATCGCGGCGCAACTCCCCGAAAATGCTGGTACAAAGACATGGCACTCGCTCTCCCCAAATGTAAACGGCAAGGTTCCGGGCCGTGGATATAGCAAAACAGCGGCCCTAGCTAAGACGGGGCCGGACCGGGATCGGTTCGCTTTCTGGGTGTGCTAACCTCGCCGCGCTGAAGAGTTTAACTGACGCGGAGTGCGGGGCGCGGAGTGCGGGGCGCGGAACTGGGCCACTGACGACGGAGATGTCATGACGGAAGGTGAGGTTCTCGATCTGTTCCGCCAGTCGGGTGCGCTGCTCGATGGCCATTTCCGCCTCTCCTCCGGCCTTCACAGCGATCGGTACCTCCAGAGCGCGCTAGTGCTGCAGCACCCGGATTTCGCCGCGCGGCTTGGCGAGGAGCTTGGCCGCCGGACAGCGCACTTGCAGGCGACGGCCGTCCTCTCGCCGGCCCTCGGCGGGATCGTCATCGGGCAGGAGGTCGGCCGCGCGTTGCACGTGCGCGCGCTCTTCGCGGAACGGCAGGACGGCGTCCTGACCCTTCGGCGCGGATTCGCGCTCTCGCCGGAGGATCGCGTCCTCGTCGTCGAAGACGTCGTCACGACGGGCGGTTCGACGCGGGAAACGATTGCGGTGGCCGAATCTCACGGAGCGCGGATCGTGGGCGCGGCGGCGCTCATCGATCGCGGCGCCGATGCGGCCCGTCTCGGCGTGCCGCTGCAGGCGCTCGTCCACCTTGACGTGCCCGCGTATCCGGCCGACGCCTGTCCGCTCTGCGCGAAGGGGAGTCCCGTCGTGAAGCCTGGCAGCCGCGCGTAGACAGATGGCCGATGGCCGATGGCTCGATGGGCGATGTTCGATGGCCGATGGGCGAGGACAGATGACCGATGGGCCAACTGTGAACTGGCAACTGGAAACTGGCAACTGGTTGCAAATGGTAACTGAAAAC
>JBOGIZ010000618.1:0-2632 GCA_050747805.1 Vicinamibacterales bacterium
TCCCGGAGCTGTGCGAGGCTGCGCAGGCGCGCCTGTTCGCGCGCCCGCGCCGACGCGCGCGCCCGTGCGAGGCTCGCCCGGCGGGCGTTGGCGGCCCGCGCTGAGTAGGCGGTCTTCTTTTTCGCGGCGACGGTGTGGTGCGTCGTCGATTTGACCGCCGTTTGGGGGACTGCGGCCCCCGCACTCGCGGCGGGCAGACACAAGGCCAGGCCCAGCAAAGTTGACAAAAGTCTGACGAACACGACAGGACGGCTCACACGCACGACTCCTCCGTCTCCGGCCAAACGGTGGCTGGGTGCAACCGGTTGGAACTGAATTGGGACAAAGGCAGTTTAGCAACGAACCCCAGGGCCCGCAAGCATTTATCACGCGCTGAGGCCTGCCCCATCCGTATCATCCGGCCGAGCTGTAGTGCAAAGCGCATTCCACTCCGCACCCCGCACTCCGCACCCCGCACTCCGCGCCCCGCGCCTCGCGCCTCACACCCCGGTTGTGCTATTTTCGGCCGCGAGCGTCATGGACCACAGAGACGAAGAATTCGCCGCCCTGCGCGCAACGATTCGCGAGCGCGGCACCGTCCGCATGATTCTGCTGCCGGTCACGTTCGGTCTGTGGGCCGGCACCGCCGTCGCGACGACCGCCGCCCTCGCGGTTCCAATTGCGGCGCTGCTCCCACTGCTCGTCTTGGCGGCCGGCTTCGAAGCGATTTACGCGCTGCACGTCAACGTCGAGCGCATCGGCCGCTACATCCAGGTTTTCCACGAGCCGGGCGACGGCTGGGAACACGTCGCCATGACGTTCGGCCAGCGCTTTCCGGGCCGGGGACCAGACGCGCTGTTCAGCGCGCTCTTCCTGATCGCCACCGCCCTCAACTACCTGCCCGTGGCCCTGGGTGGCGCCATGGCGGAACTGGTCGTGGCGGGCGTGCTCCATCTGTTACTGATGATCCATATCGGCACGGCCCGCCGGCGCGCCGCGCAACAACGTCAGCAGGATCTCGAGCGCTTCGAAGCGATCCGGGCCGAAAAACACTGACAGACCAGCGGTCAGCCTCGAGTTTCCGGTCTCCGGTCTCCAGCCTCCAGCCTCCAGCCTCGATCCAACAGACTGGTGCCGACAATTCAATAAATGACGTCGCGGCGATCCACCGAGACGCGCGATCGGTGCCGATGTGCCTGGCAATTCGAACCGGATTCCATCATGACTCAGCGGCATATTTGTTGCTCTGCCGATATTCGAGAGGTTTCGATGATGAGCCTGGTTCGCCTTCTTGGGTTCAAGACGCTCGGATGCGGCTGCATCGCCGGCCGCTACCGTGAGCTCGCGAGCCATCGGGAGATTACATATATCGAAGAGAAAGGCGCCGGCTGCGTCGACCACACGCACCGCCGGAATCACACGATCGGCACTGCGCGGTTTGGCGCTCCCGCGCCGATCGAGATCGCTCAGGCCAGCTGATCGTTCGTCCGCGCCTTGGGCGTTGGCGCGCCCGCTGCTAAACTCCCACCGCATGCCCCTTGCCTGGAAGCCAGCGCGGCTTCCGAAACCCTACAGCGAGATCAACACCGGCCGCGGCACGCTCAGGTTCTATCTGGGCGACTGTCTGGAAGTGCTCCGTTCTCTGACGCCGCACACCATTTCTGTAATCGTGACCTCGCCGCCTTACAACCTTGGCGTGCGCTACCGCACGTACGACGACACGCTGCCGCGCGATCGCTACCTCGAATGGACCGGGGCATGGATCAAGGCCGCGTCGCGGGTGCTCGAACCGGAGGGTTCGCTGTTTCTGAACATGGGGGCGAAGCCGACCGATCCGTGGACCGGCCTGGATGTCGCTCAGGCGGCGCGGCCGCATCTTCAGCTGCAGAACACGATTCTCTGGGTGAAGTCGATCGCGATCGACCGTGACGCCACCGGCGCCCGCTCCGGGATGACGCGCGACCTGAACGTCGGCCATTACAAGCCGATCAACAGCGACCGCTTTCTGAACGACTGCCACGAGTTCGTCTTTCATTTCACGCCGGCCGGACGCACGCGCCTCGATCGGCGCGCGATCGGCGTGCCGTATCAGGATCCATCCAACATCGCGCGCTGGCGTGCCGCGTCGGGCAATCTGCGCTGCCGCGGAAACACCTGGTTCATCCCGTACGAGACGATCCAGTCGCGCGACAAGGACCGTCCGCATCCGGCGACCTTTCCCCCTCGGCTCCCCGAGTACTGCGTCCGGCTGCATGGCATCGCGCGCGCGCGGGTCGTGATGGATCCATTCCTCGGCCTCGGCAGTTCCGCCCTCGCCGCGGCCGCACTCGGCGTCGATTTCATCGGCGTCGAGATCGATCGGCACTATCTGAAAGAAGCCATCGCGCGGGTCAAAGCGGCGCTGTGATCCCGTCGATGGAGTCGCCGGAGGCTGACGGAGGCTTCAGAGACGGAGGGCGCGGACGATACGGAGGGAACGGGACAACACTCACAACGGAGACGCGGAGCAACGGAGACGACGAACGGAGGGGTTCTGACGACGCCGGCGAGTCTGCTGATCCGGCTGCTTCGAGTCTGCCGCCGGCCTTCGGCTGCCTTCGGCCGGGCCGGACTGACAGGAAGGGGCGGCAAACAAACCACTCTGTTATAGGGC
>JBOGIZ010000619.1:0-7643 GCA_050747805.1 Vicinamibacterales bacterium
GCGCGCAGTTGATCCCGATGCTGAACGGCCGCGCGTGCCGGACCGAGAGATAAAAGGCTTCGACAGTCTGCCCTGACAGCGTCCGGCCGCTCTTGTCCGTGATCGTGAAGGAGATCATCAGCGGCAGGCGGGCGCCTGTTTCCGCGAAGACGTTCTCGATCGCCACGATGCCCGCTTTCGCGTTCAAGGTGTCGAAGATCGTCTCGAGCAGCAGGAGGTCCACACCGCCCTCGATCAAGCCGCGGACTTGCTCCTCGTACGCCGCGCGCAGCGCGTCGAACGTGATGGCGCGGAACGCCGGGTCGTTGACGTCAGGCGAGATCGACAGCGTGCGATTCGTCGGACCGATCGAGCCGGCCACGAACCGCGGTTTGTCCGGCGTTTTCGCCCTCCACGCGTCGCACGCGACGCGCGCGAGCCTCGCGCCTTCGACGTTCATCTCGTAGACGATCGACTCGAGGCCGTAGTCGGCCTGAGCGATCGCCGTGCTGCTGAACGTATTGGTCTCGATGATGTCGGCGCCGGCCGCGAGGTACTCCTCGTGGATCCCGCGGATCACGTCGGGACGCGTCAGGATCAGCAGGTCGTTGTTGCCTTTCAGATCTTTCTGGTGCGCCGCGAATCGGGCGCCGCGAAAATCGGCTTCGGTCAGCTTATGGCGCTGGATCATCGTCCCCATCGCACCGTCGAGCACAAGGATGCGCTGGTGGACGGCGCGATCGAGGGCGCTCGACGAGGAGGTTGGAGGCTGGAGGTTGGAGGTTGGAGGGTTCGTATCGGTCACGGTCTGATGTCCTCGACAGGTTTGGTTCCACTCGCAATCAGCACGGTGAAGGGATCGCGCGCGCGGCGGGCGCCGACGGTCACGCGGACATCGGTCAGTCCGGCGGCAGCGAGCATCCGCTCGAGCTCGCCGTCTTCGAAACCGAGCCACTTGTCGCCGAGCCGCTCGCGCACCCAGGTTTCTCCATGGCTGCGGAGGTCGAGCACGAGCACCCGGCCGCCCGGACGCGTGATGCGCGCCGCTTCCGCCAGCGCGCGCTCGGGTTTGGTCGCGTGATGGAGCGCCTGCGAGAGAAGCGCGACGTCCACCGTCGCATCCTTCATCGGCAGCCGCTCCAGTTCGCCGCGCTTCCACTGCACGGTCCCGACGCGCCGGCGGCGCGCCAGCGCCCGCGCGCGATCGAGCACGACGGACGAGCGGTCGACCGCGATGACCCGCGACGCGAAACGGCTCGCCTCGATCGCCAGATAGCCCTCTCCGCAACCGAGATCGGCGACCACCACGCGCGGCAGCAGGTGGGCCAGCGCGCGCGACCACGCCGCCCAGCTCCGGCCCGGCACGATCTGCCGGCGCTCGAGCCCCGCGCCGTGCTCGACGAAGTTTTCCTTGCGGAGCCGTCGCACCTCTTCGAGCCGCGCGACGTCGGCGCGCCCTTCCGACGTCGCCGCGGTCTGCTCGAAATGCGCGCCGAGCAGCGGCCAGACCGGACCGAATCCGTTGCCGCCCTCACGCACCGCTGCCGTCAAGCCGAAGTAGCTGAATCCGCCTTCCCTGCGTTCGTCGACCAGCCCCGCCTCTTTCAACAGGCCGAGATGCCGCGAGACACCCGACTGCGCCAGGCCGACAATCGCCGTCAGCTCGGTCACATTCAACCGCTCGGCCGCCAGGAGCCGGAGCAGGCGCAGGCGCGCGGCGTCGCCAAGCAGGCGGAACAGAGCCGGCGCATCCATATCTATAAATCTATATGCGTTGATTCAATAAGTCCAGCCCGGCGCCCCGGCGCGCCGGAAGGCTGCAGCGCCGAAACCCGCAAAGCACAGAGCCGCCTGGCGTTTCGGCTATACTCGTCATCGATCGTGAAACGCATTTCCTTCGGTCTCGCGGCATTCGCCTTGCTCGCCTTTTCTCCCGTCGCGTGCGCCCAGACGCCGGCGCCGCCGCCTTCCTCGCCGATGACGCAGCAGCAGATCGACGAGGCGATCCTCGACGAACTCAAAGGCATCCATCAGCTGCTCGCGAAAATGGCGGCCACGCAGCCACAGGCCCCGCGGCCTGAGGCGCCGACGCAGCCAACCGCCGGAACGATCACGGGACTGAAGGGATTTGCACTCGGTCGCGCCGACGCCCCCCTGACGATGGTGGAGTTCACCGACCTGCAGTGTCCCTACTGCCGGCAGTACGCCACATCGACGTTCGCCGAGATCCGCAAGAACTGGATCGACACAGGAAAACTTCGCTACATCAGCCGCGATTTCCCGCTGAGCATCCATCCCGAAGCGATGCCTGCTGCGCGCGCGGCGCGCTGCGCGGGCGAGCAAGGGAAGTTCTGGGAGATGCGGACGACCCTGATGAGCAACGCGAACCTCCTGAACTCCGACTACATCACGAAGACCGCGCACGACCTGAAACTCGACATGAAGGCGTTCGCGTCGTGCACGGCATCGACCAAGTACGACGCGGACATCGAGTCGGACTACGTGGAAGGCCTGCGGCTCGGCATCACCGGCACGCCAACGTTTGTGGTGGGCAAGACAACCGCCGACACACTCCAAGGACCGATGATCGTCGGAGCCTTTCCCTATCTGATCTTCGACCAGAAACTCCGGGACGTGATGGCGTCGGCCGCGACGGGCGCGAAATAGCCGCGACGGCTACCGCTCCGAGCCTTTCTCACCACACCCGGCACACCGGGTGATTGATCATCTTCGCGTCGGCCTTGCAGCTGAACGCCTGCGCGAATTCGGGCATGTTCGACACCACGCCGTTCGCGCGGAAGCGTCCGGGCGAGTGCGGATTGGTCTGCGCCTGCAGCCGCTCCATTTCGGGCGTCGCGTTCTCGCACCACATCTGGCCCCAGCCGATGAAGAAGCGCTGCTCGGGACTGAACCCATCGGCTTCGGCGAGGTGCTTCGTCTTCAAATCGTCCATGAGCGCCATCCAGGCGAGCCGCAGGCCGCCGTTGTCAGCCGTGTTCTCGCCGAGCGTCAGCCGCCCGTTCAGATGCACATCGTCCACGGGCGTGTAGGCTGAATACTGATTGGCGATGCACGAGACGCGTTCGTCGAAGGCCTTGGAGTCCGCGGGCGCCCACCAGTCGCGCAGATTGCCCTGCGCGTCGAACTGTCGGCCCTCATCGTCGAAGCCGTGCGTCAGCTCGTGGCCGACCACCGCGGCCGCCGCGCCGAAATTCACCGCGTCGTCGGCGGCCTGGTTGTAGAACGGCGGCTGAAGAATGCCCGCGGGGAAATTGATGTTGTTCTCGAACGGGTTGTAGTACGCGTTGACGGTCGGCGGCGTCATGGCCCATTCCGTCTTGTCGACGGGCTTACCGATCTTCGCCATCTCGCGGCGGTACTCGAACGTGTTTGCGCGCAGAGAATTGCCGAGCGCGTCGCCTCGGACGATTTTGAGCGATGAGTAGTCGCGCCACTTGTCGGGATAGCCGATCTTGTTCGCGACCGCGCGCAATTTGACTTCGGCCTGCTGCTTGGTCGCGTCCGACATCCAGGTGAGCTGCTTGAGATCCTGACCCATCGCCGCTTCGATGTCCTGCACGAGCTGCACCGTGCGCTGCTTCCCCTCAGGACCGAACGCGCGATCCACGTACGCTTTGCCCAGCGCCTCGCCGAGGTCGCTGTCGGTCGCGCGCACGCAGCGCTTCCAGCGCGGCTGCTCCGCTTTCGCCCCGGTGAGCGTCTTGCCGTAGAAGTTGAAGTTTTCGGCGTCGAACGGCGTCGGCAGCACGGTCGCGCTGGTGTGGATGATGTGCCAGCGCATGTAGGTCTTGAGATCGTCGAGCGGCGTCGAGGCCACCACCTGATCGACGGCCTTCAGGAAGTCGGGCTCGCTGACGTTCGCGCTGTCGCCCGGCGCCGCTTCGGCGGTCTCGAGAAACGCCGAGAGGTTGAACGACGGCATCAGCTTGCGCACCTCGTCGCGGGGCATCTTGTGGTAGAGGTTCGTCGGGTTGCGCTGGCTGACGCGGTCGAGCGCGTGCTGGGCCAGGCTCGTCTCGATCTGCACGATCGCCTTCGCGCTTGCGGCGGCGTTCGCCTGCGGCTCACCCCCAAGCTGCAGCATGCGCGCGACGTGCTGCTCATATTCGCCGCGCAGCTTCACCGAGTTGGCGTCGGTTCTGAGGTAGTAGTCGCGATCCGGCAGCCCGAACCCGCCCTGCGCGAAGATCAGGATGTACTGCGACGCATCCTTGAAGTCGGGCGCCGAGCCGAAACCGAAGAACGCCGTTTCGCCGACGGTCTGCATATGCCCAAGCACGGCAGGGATCTCGGCCTTCGTGGTGATCGCGTCGACTCGCCGCAGCTCGGGATTGAGCGCGGCGATGCCCTTGGCGTCGATGTCGCTCTCGTCGATGCAGCTCGAATAGTAGTCGCCGATCTGCCGCATGTTGGCGGGGGCGTTTGGTTTCGAGGCCTGATCGAGAATGTCGCGCAGGATCGCGTCGTTCCGATCCTGAAGCTCCTCGAAGCGCCCGTAGCGCGGCTTATCCGGGGGCGCCGGGTGCTTCGCCATCCAGCCGCCGCAGGCGAACTGATAGAAGTCGGTGCAGGGATCGACGGATTTATCGAGTGCCGCCAGATCGACGCCGGATCGGCTGAGCAGTGGCGTCTGGTCCATCGCCTGCGCGCCGGCTCCAGCCGACGCCGCACGCACGCGCGCGTCGTGCAGCGCGAGAAGCATGGCCACGGGAAGGGCAACCGCCGAGAACGCCCGCGTACGAGTCATCATTGATCTCCGTCGGATACTGTTGTCTCGACCATGACCGGCAGCATCAAAGTCTACCCCAGCGCTCGGGCGACGGCCGCACTGATGCTCGCCCATGGGGCGGGCGCCGGCCAACAGAGTCCATTCATGGTGTTCGCGGCGCACGAGCTTGCCAGACGCGGCGTCACGATCGTCACGTTCGACTTTCCCTACATCGTGCAGAAGCGCAAAGTTCCCGACCGCGGACCGGTGCTCGAGCAGGCGTGGCGCGAGGCGATCGAGGCGGCGCGGCGCGAGCCGGCGCTCGGCGGACTCCCCCTGTTCATCGGCGGCAAGTCCATGGGCGGCCGAATCGCGTCGCAGGTGGCCGCGACCGGAATCGGGATCGAGGGTGTGCGCGGTCTCGTGTTTCTCGGATATCCCCTGCATCCGCCACGCAAGCCCGACCAGCGGCGCGATCGGCATCTGCCGGACGTGCAGGTCCCCATGCTCTTTGTGCAGGGGTCGCGCGATGACTTAGGGACGGCGGACGAGATCCGGGCGCTGCTGCCGTCGTTGCGCGCGCCGGCCGCGCTCGTCGTCGTCGAAGGAGGCGACCATTCGTTCAATCTGCCGGCGCGTCTCGGTCGAACGTCGGATGCCGTGCTCGCGTCGGTGTTCGACGCCGTCGCCGCGTTCGTGGGGTCACACCGGGACCCTACTTAGAGCTGTCGCCTGTCTGTCCCCTCTTTCCCCCGCGCGAGCCATAGCTCCTCGCCCGGCGCCCTGTTATGCTTTGCGCCGGTGCGGCATGCCGGCAGGCGTCATGCGCGGGTCCGGAGCCGGCGCTTGGGAGGCAGGATGGGACAGAAAATGAGTTCGAAGATGCAGGGGTTCGTCACAGCTACAACTCTCGCGTGCCTCGCCGCCGGTATGACCGTGGCTGCACAGGCGCCCGCGGCGCCCGCGCCGGCAAAGGGCGTGAAGTACGCACAGATCAGCCCCGCGGATCTCAAGGACTGGCTGACGTATCTGTCGTCCGACGAGCTCCAGGGCCGGCAGGTCTTCCACGAAGGCTACGGCATGGCCGCCGCCTATGTCGCGGATCACCTGCGCGAGTGGGGCATCAAGCCGCTCGGCGACGACGGCACCTACTTCCAGACCGTGAAACTCAAGGGCTACAAGGTCACCCGCGGCTCATCGGTGACTGTCGACGTCAACGGCCAGTCCAAGACGTTCAAGGACGGTGAACACGTCACGTTCCCGGCCAACGCGGGGGGCAAGCAGACGCTGACCTTTACAGGCGTCGACTTCATCGGCTCGGAGCTGCCGGGGATGAACGTGAAAGGGAAGTTCGTCGCGTGGATGCCGAGCGCGACCGGTGCCGCACGTTTGCGTTTGCGGGCCGGTGCGACGGCCGTCCAGAACGGCGCCGCCGGCGCGGTAGGCTTCGTCTCGGTCCCGCCGCCCACGGCAGCCGAGGAAGCCCTGACCAAGGCTGAAGCAGCACTGGCGCAGGCCAGCGCCGCGGTGGCCCAGGCCCAGCAGGAGATGCGCGGCGGCCGCGGCGGGCGTGGCGCAGGATTCGGCGGGCGCGGCGGCCGTGGAGGCGCCGTCCAGGCGGACTTCCAGACCGTGCAGAGCGTGGATGCTCCGGCGCCGCCGGAGTTCACGGCGGACGAGACGTTCTTCGACTTTCTGCTGAGCGCCGCGCCGACGAAGTTCGAGGCCCTGAAGGCCATGGCGGACAAGGGGCAGCAACTTCCGGCCCTGGATCTCTCAGGCGTCAAGGTGACGGTCCACGTCGACAACAACTACGAGGTCGTTCAGGAGCAGCTCACGCGCAACGTCGTCGGGGAGATTCCAGGAACGGACGCGACGCTCAAGGACACGTACGTGCTGTTTGGCGCGCACCTCGATCACATCGGCTACGCCGAGTACGGCAACGGCCGCGGCCCGGCGCCCAATGGCTGCCGGCAGCGCGGCGACGAGGCGATTGCGGCGCTCGAGAAAGCGGGGAAGACGCCGCAGAACCCGGGCCGGGGTGGCCGCGGCGGCTTCGGCGGCGCGGGTGCCTCGAACGCGGCCGCCGTACCGTTCGATCAGCGCGACAACATCTACAACGGCGCCGACGATGACGGGTCGGGGACGACCGCCGAGCTCGGGATCGCGAAGGCGTTCGCGACCGGGCCGAAGCCGAAGCGGTCGATCGTCTTCGTCTGGCACACCGGAGAGGAAGCCGGGCTCTACGGCTCGCGGTACAACGCCGACTTCCCCGTCGTGCCGCTCGACAAGGTTCAGGCGCAGCTCAATATGGACATGGTCGGCAGAGACGACTGCAACGACCTCGAGGGGGACTATTCGAACACCCTGTTCGTCGTCGGCGACGACCGCATCAGCACGGACCTGCACAACATCATCGTCGAACAGGACCGCACGTTCGCGAAGCCGGTGACGCTCGATTACGAGCTGAACGATCCAAAGGATCCTGAGAGCGTCTATACGCGGAGCGACCACTACAGCTACGCCGCCAAGGGGATTCCGATCGCGTTCTTCACGACGGGTCTGCACCCGGACTACCACCGGGTGAGCGATACGGTGGACAAGATCATCTTCCCGAAGATGGCCAGAATCGCCCAGCTCGTCTACGAGACCGGCTTCTCGATTGCCGATACGGACCACGTTCTCGTCCGTGACAATAAAGGTCCCCGCACCGGCTTTGGCACCAAAGCGGAAGTCATCAAGAAGTAGGCCGAGGCCTGGACCTCGCGAGCCGTCCTAACTGCCAGCGCTGCCACACTTTAGGGCAGGCGTCGCCCTAACCTGTTGATTTACAGGGATTTCCATTGATTTTCGGGTGCAAATCCGTGTAAGATCAAGAGACGTTCTTACGCCTAGCCAGCCAGCCTACAGGCGTCCTACACCCCGGGGGTCACGT
>JBOGIZ010000620.1:0-3419 GCA_050747805.1 Vicinamibacterales bacterium
GTGGGGGAGAGCGGCATCGGCAAGAGCGAGTGCGCGCTCGATCTCGTCGTCCGCGGCCACCGGCTGGTCGCCGACGATGTGGTGGAGCTGCGCGCGCGGGCGGAATCGTTTCTGATAGGCACGTGCCCGGATCTGACGCGGCATCACATGGAAATCCGCGGTCTCGGGCTGATCAATGTACAGGACCTGTTCGGCGTTGCGTCGACGCGCGGGTCGAAGCGCGTGGAGCTTGTGGTGCAGCTCGAGCGCTGGGACCCGCTGCGCGAATACGATCGCCTCGGTCTCGATGAGGCGTATTACGAATCCCTTGGCGTTCGTGTGCCGATGATCCGCATGCCAGTGGCCCCGGGACGCAACCTCGCGATCCTCGTGGAAGTGGCGGCGCGCAACCAGCTCGCGCGCAGCGGCGGCCATCATTCCGCCCGCAGGCTCGCGGATCGCCTGAGCGATCAGCTCGAACGCGCGCGCGAAGCGGCCGAGCTCGAATTCGGGGATGATCTCTAAAGGCGTCCTCTCAGGATCGCCGACCGCTGCGCGCGCGACGGTGTGTATAAGGAGAGTCCGAGCGGTGGAACGCCAGAGGGATCGCGAGTGAGCGCAGCGAAGGAGCCACCGGAGCGGAGGGAGCCGGGCGAAGCCGGCGAGCGAGCGAGGGTGTAGGGGAGTCCGAGTGGCGACGCCCCTCGGTCCAGATTAGGAACAGGCGCGTGGCAAAGAGGCGAACCGAGCGAATGGTAGGACGGCGCGAAAAACGCCACGCGGCGAGACGCGCCGCCCGCACGGCGGTCGCGTCCCGGTTCGTGGTGTTGACGGGCCTGTCGGGATCGGGCAAGTCGCAGGCGATCCGCGCGCTGGAAGACCTCGGGTACTTCTGCGTCGACAACCTGCCGGTCGCGCTGCTGCCGATGCTCGCGGAGCTGACACTCAGGGCCGGCAGCGAGATTTCGCGCGCCGCCGTCGTGGTGGACGCGCGCGAAGGCCGGATGCTCGACGAGCTGCCGCGCGTCCTGCGGCGGCTGCGCACGATGCGGAATCTCAATCCCGTTCTCATCTTTCTGACGGCGTCGGACGAATCGCTCGTGCGGCGGTTCAGCGAAACGCGGCGCCCGCATCCACTCGCGCCCGATCGCTCCGCGACCGAAGGGATTCGTGAAGAGCGGCTGCGCATGAAGCCGATCCGCCGCCTGGCCGATCACGTCGTCGATACGTCGGCGATGACCGTGCACGAGCTGCGGCACGTGTTTCGGAGCGTGGAAGCGGGGCGCGCGCCGGGATCGCAGCTCGTCGTGACCGTGCTGAGTTTTGGATTCAAGCACGGGATTCCCGTCGATTCGGATCTGCTGTTCGACGTTCGATTTCTTCCGAACCCGCATTTCGTGCCGCGGCTTCGACCGCTGACCGGACGCGATCGTGAGGTCCGCATGTTCCTCGAACGGTCCGACGGGACGCGCGACTTTCTCGAACATACGCTCAATCTGCTGCGCTTCCTGATTCCGCAGTACGTCACGGAAGGCAAGAGCTATCTGACGATCGGCGTCGGCTGCACCGGCGGTCGCCATCGATCCGTCATGGTTGCCGAGGCGCTCAAGAAAGGCCTGGTGGGCCTCAAGGGCGTCCAAACGAGAGTCCGGCACCGGGATATCGCCATTGAATAAAGTCGGGGTCGTCGTCGTCACGCACGGGCAGCTGGCGACCGAGCTGCTCAATTCGGCCGAAATGATCGTGGGCGATCTGCCGCAGTTCGCCGCCGTCTCGATCGGCTGGCACGACGATGTGGAGCAGGCGCGGGAAGAGATCGGGCGGGCGATCGCGCGCGTGCGCGACAAAGTGCGGACGGCCGACGATCCCGGCGGCGTGGTCGTGCTCACCGACATGTTCGGCGGCACGCCATCGAATCTGGGCGTGACGTTTCTGGAGACCAACGGCGTGGAAGTCATCACGGGCGTGAACCTTGCGATGTTGATCAAGCTCGCCCGTCCCTCGGGCCGGCCGCTCGACCTCCTGGCCCTCGCGCGAGACATGCGTGAACACGGACGGAACGCAATCTGGGTCGCGTCCGATCTGATTCGAGGCGAAAAGAGCTGAGCGATGCTGGTGTGCAGCGTGGCAATTCCCAACGCTCTCGGCCTGCATGCACGGGCCGCCGCGAGATTCGTGCACGCCGCCGGCCGGTTCGCGTCACAGGTGCGGGTCGCGCGGGGCGACCGCGAAGTCAACGGAAAAAGCATCATGGGACTGCTGCTTTTGACCGCAGCGCGCGGCAGCAGCATTCGGATCACGGTCGACGGATCTGACGAGCAGGACGCGCTTCAGGCGCTGTGCGCGCTTGTCGAACGCGGTTTTGACGAGGCGCCCTTCGGCCCTTCGGGCGCGCCTCACGGGGGATCATGCGTCTGAACGGACTTGGAGTTTCGCCCGGCATCGGCATCGGCCGGGCGCTGGTCGTCACCCGCGGCTCCCGCGATCTGCGGTTCCGCGTGCCCGAGCGCCGGATCGGTCACGAGCTCGAGCGTCTCGACGCCGCGCGCGATCGGGCGCGCGAGCAGATCGAGCACATCAAGGCTCGCATCGCCTCCGCGGCGGGAGCGGATCACGCGTATCTTTTTGACGCGCAGCTCCTCATGCTCGACGACCCGATGCTGGTCGAGCGCGCCGCCGCAATCATCCGCGAGCAGCGCCTCAATGCGGAATCGGCGCTCCAGCGCGCGCTCGACGAAGTGTCGGCGCTCTTCGATCAGGCCGACGATGCGTATCTGCGCGAGCGGAAAGGAGACGTCGCCGACGTCGTCGGCCGGCTCTGCATGAACCTTCGCGCGGACGAGGATCCGGCAGATCTGTTCAAGGACGTCGATGGGCCGCTCGTGCTCGTGGCCGACGAGTTGAGCCCGTCGCTCGTCGCGCAGCTCGACTGGCAGCGGCTTGCGGCCTTCGTGACCGACGCCGGTAGCTGGACGTATCACACCGCGATTCTGGCGCGCTCGATCCATGTGCCGGCGGTTGCAGGACTGCGACACGCCAGCGCCGTCATCGCGCCTGGAGCCATGGTGGCGGTCAACGGCCTCACGGGCGACGTGCTCGTTGACCCTCCGCCGGACGTGCTCGCCGATCTCGAGGCGCAATCGAGTCGGCGGCGCGCGTATGAGCGCTCGTTCGACGAGTATTTCGGGTTGCCCGCCGTGACGCTCGACGGCACGCCCATCCGGATTGACGCCAACGTGGAGCTGCCGGAAGAAGCCGAGCGCGCGCGGCTGCGCGGTGCTGAAGGGATCGGTCTGTATCGATCGGAATTTCTGCTCGCCGGGACCAGTGCGGCAGGACTCGACGAGGACGTGCAGTACGCCGCGTACCGTCAGCTGATCGACGCGATGAACGGCGGCCGCGTCACCGTGCGCACCTTCGACGTCACGGAGGGGCAGCTC
>JBOGIZ010000621.1:0-4259 GCA_050747805.1 Vicinamibacterales bacterium
CCTGCGCTCGATCGATCTCCGGCGTCGGCACCGACGGCTCTCAGCAGATCGTCGGCGTCCTGCACCGTGATTTTTCCCTGCGCCAACATCTCGAGAATCCGACGTCGTTCATCAGTCATGATGCGACCTCATGCGCGCGATCACGTCGCGCGCGGAAAGCTCTCCCCGCTCCAGGCGATCCAGCAGCTCGCTCGTATCCGAGGATGGGGCCGCCGTCTGCGCCTCGAAGGTCGGCAGCAGTTCTCCGATTCGATTCAGGCGGTTCTTGATCGTGGGATAGCTCACGCCGAAGAGGCGCTCCATCTCTTTGATCGACCCGTGACTGCGCACGAAGGCGGCCACGAATACCTGATCTTCGGCCGGAAGCGCCGCGAGCGGCGGCAGCTCGAACGAGCCCTCGAGCGCGACGCCGCTGTCCTTGAGGCGGACCCGCTCGACGAGCATCGACGCCCCTCCGGTTAGCGTGGTCAGACTCTGCCATTCACTCGGCATATTGAATATAACGAGTTTTATATATCAATAAACTTAATGTGTCAATTAACATTATTACGTTTGGCGGTTCATCGCGTGGCATGGCGCGCCCAACCAGATGCCCTGGCATCTGTTCTAGGCGTCCTTCGTCGGGGCCGACGCGTCGCACGGCCTGGCGTGTCAACGTCGCCTCGTGAATTCGCCCGTCGTCCGGCATCGGCGGCGCGGTCCTGACCATCGGTCTGAGCGGCGTACTGCTGCACGGCGGCGGCCGGCCGGGTTCGTGCGGTAAAATACTCTTTTTGCCCTTCACGATGTGGGCCTGTAGCGCAGTTGGGAGCGCGCCTGAATGGCATTCAGGAGGTCACCGGTTCGATCCCGGTCAGGTCCACCAAACTTTCTTCCGACCCCTCAAACGGCCGTAAGTACTCGAAAAGAGAATATGTTACGGCGGTTCGATCGAAGCGTTTTCCGCTGAACGCCACTCCTTCGGGAAAGAACAGCCGCTGAAGCCTCTGTCGCTGGTCCAGCGACGACTGAATCCACACGTCGGCCGCACGCGGAAGTACGCGCTCTGCAAAGTTCAGCGTGCCTTCAACGTCGAACTGATCGAGCTTGCCGGCGTGGCGATCGATCTCGATGAGCATCAGGTCCTGTCGAAGACGATCCCGCTGCCGCTCGTACGTGTCGATGTCGATCGCTTCCTTGTAGATGAACAGGTCGTCGAGACGATCGAGCTTCTGCTGGATCGGTTTCGTCCGCTGCTCGGCAAGAGCGACCTCGTTGCTGGCATCGGCCTTCCGCTTGTACCAGATCTGAAGGACCGAGCGCTTGAGCAGCCGCATGTAGCCGGCCGTCGGCTGGAATCTCTCCAGTTCCTCCACGAACAACCCTTCCAACTCGGCCTTTGGGACGTACACGGCCCGGCAAGGTGGAAGGCAGTGGTAGTACGCGTATCGCGCACTGCGGCCTTTGGACCAACTTGCCGTGACACCGCGACCGCACGCGGCGCACTTGATGAACGCTCGCAAGGGAAACTCCGGACGCCGGCGCTGGTGCGGAGCGGTGGTCTTCAGACGACCCGACAGGATCGCTTGGACTCGGTAGAAGACGTCGTCAGGGATCAGCGGATCGAAGTCGCCGCGCTTCCCGACGATGCCGTAGCCGGGCGCATCGACGATTCCGATGTATAGCTGGTTCTGGAGCATGGGACCCAACGCCTGGGAGCTGAGAGGCAGACCCCTCCTTGTCCTGAGTCCCTTCCGCGTCACCCGCTCCAACAGCTCCTGTTTGCTGAAGCGAGCTGTAGCGAAGTCCTCGAATGTCTGCTGAACGAGTGGCGCGCGCTCCGGGTCCGGCATCAGGCTCTTGCCGTTGGATTTCGGCACGTTCATGTAGCCGAGCGGCGCCAAGAAGACCCAGCGTCCCAGTTCCAGCGCGGCCTTCATGCCTCCTCGCGTCCGATCCGAGCGCACGTCGTTGTCGAATTGTGCGAAGGCTGCGAGCACGCCCTCCATCAGCTTGCCGGTCGACGTGTCATCGATCGGCTCCGTCGCGGAGCGCAGTGAGATGCCCAACGACTTGAGATGCGAACGCAGGGCGAAGTGGTCGTACTTCTCGCGTGCGAACCGCGTCAGGTTCAACACAACGACGAAGTGGACGTTGCCCTTGTTCTTGCGGCAGTACGTCAGCAGCCGCTGAAGCTCAGGACGGTCAGCAGTCTTGGCGCTCTCACCCTCCTCCTTGAATCGCTCAAGGACCTCGAAGCCCTCGCGCCGGCAGTACTCCTCGCATGCACGGAGCTGCGTGGACAGGCTGAGGTTCTCAGTCTGGCGTGGGTCCGACACGCGGACGTATATGACGGCGCCGACCATAGGCGGCAGATTAGACCCATTCTCCGGTGTCGGCAAGACGTTCCCGACAAGCATGGACTACTCCCACGATTCGCGTTCTTGCGCCAGTTCTACCAGGATGTGCGCCAGAGCGTCGGCGTGGCGGCGAACGCGATCGACCTCCTCGTCGGAGAGGCCCTCCGCTTCGTCTCCCAGTAATTCGCGGCAGACGTCGAGTGGCAGCAGGAGGCTCCCGTCATCCGGAGACAAGCGAGTCTCGGCTTCCACGTTGTTCCCCTCCGTACCTTGCACGCACGGCACCTCTGTCGCGTCTTACCGATCGCGCGCGCCGCGCCGTCGCTCGCAACCCGAATCAACTCGTCGACCGACGCGCGCGCTTGATGTGATCGGCATCGGTCGTCTCCTGTGTCAGCGGCGGACCACGGTTGCGGCACGCCGCGCGACGCCGTCGGTGAGACGGCGCCAGCGCCGCATGTGACCGCGCGTGGATCGGTCTGGGCGAGGGGGAGCGACTCCCGGAGGGGGTCGCTCCCTCCTCGCCCATGACCCGCTGTCTGCCCCACGCCGCGCCCACGCGGCGCGAAATCGGCCCGTCATTCCGGCGCAAATCGCATGTGCCGGGGATACCGTCGGGGACAGCGCAGGGGACACAGTCGGGGATACCGTGCCGCGAACGCGCTATCCCCGTCATGCGACCCCTGGCAGCGATCCGAACTGGCTGTAGTCGAACGCGAGCACCTCGCGGACCAGGCGGCCTGGCCGCCGCGGTCGGGGCGCTGCGGCCGGCGCGATCGACTCGAGCACGCGGTCGCCGTGCGCCAGCCACTCGGCGTAACGCGCATCGAGCGCGGGCGCTGCGAAACGTTCGCGCAGATCCCGAAAGCGATCGATGTCCGCGACTGAGAGTCGCGACAGGTCGCCCTGATCGACCGCGCGGCGCATCGCGAAATACTGGCGGAGGTCCGCCAGCGGAGGCATTGATTCCGCGAAGAACGCGCCCTGCGCATGCCGTGCGAACGCCACGTCGCACGCCGTGAGGCCGGGCGATCCTGCGAGGCCAAGGCCGATGACGGTCCACGCTGGCAGCGCGTCGAAGAGGCGCGAGTGGTCCGCCAGGAACCGCTCGAAGTCCCGCCCGGAATGGTCGCTGACGAGATAGAGAAAGTAGACGCCGGGCGGGTTGCGGACGACTGCGATGGGCAGCTTGTCAGGGAAGTAGCGCGTCGTCGGCACACCATCGGGACTGCCGCCGGCATAGGTGCGCTGCGGGAGATCGGCCTTCGGGACACCGAAACTGTCGGCGAAGAGGTCGACCTTGTCCGGCTCGGTGGCCATCCAGTCGACCCCGTCATGCCCGAGGACGTAGTCGAGCAGCATGACCTTCCGGGCGATGAGCGCTGGGCTCGCCACGCGTCGATTGCGGTTGTCCTCCTGCCCGATGGCCCGATAGATCGACCGTGTATGCAGGTGGTAGATGTGCCCGCGATCGGCCCGAAACGTCAGGCGCTCCGCAAGCTCGCGCTCGACCAGCGACTCGAAAAAGTCGATCACGTTCTTCCCGTAGCGGACGCCGGCGAAGCTGAGATATTGTCGCCGCAGACCGTAGCCGCTGTGGAGCGCAACGGTGACGAGGAAGCGAGTCTGCCGCTCGGTGAACCCGAGAGGCTTGAGCGCGCGGACGCGGTCGTCGAACGTCATGGAAGGCATTCCAAGGGATGCGGCTCTTGCGGTGTGCCGTCGGTCCGCGAGCCACGGCCGGACAAGTGGGGCGCCCATGGCGCGCCACATCGAGAGGCGCGCCTGCGCCGCTGCGGCCGCTGGCTGGAGCCCGAGTCCGAGCGCGCGGCCTCCGAGCTTCAGCTGCCGCGCCCTACTGATCGAACGTGGTTTGTGCAGTGAATCTCACACCTCGCACAACCTCGCACGAGGGATCTC
>JBOGIZ010000622.1:0-1804 GCA_050747805.1 Vicinamibacterales bacterium
GGTTGAAGTAGTACGGCCCCTTCGGACTGACATCGTAGTCGTCGGCGTTCATCTTCTTCCACGTCGTGCCGCCGTCGTCGGTCCGGTACACTTCGCCGCCCATGACGCTTTGGACTCCTGGCGGCCGCGCGCCGCGCTGGCCCGCCACCGGCGTGCCGCGCGGATTGTCATTCTCCACAACCGCGTAAAGAATCTCGGGGTTCTTCAGGTAGATGTCGAGGCCGATGCGGCCGACGTCGGCCTGCGGAAGACCGCCGGTGAGCCGCGTCCAATGATCGCCGCCGTCCGTCGTCTTGTAGATGCCGCTGCCCGGACCGTCTGGAACGAGCTGCCACGGGAGGCGTGTCTTGTCGTACATCGCGGCGTACAGCACGTTCGGGTTCTTCGGATTCATCACGAGATCGACCGCCCCGACGTTCGGGTTTTCGTACAGGACTTTCTTCCATGTGCGACCGCCATCGGTCGTCCTGAATACGCCGCGTTCGTCGTTCTCGGAATAGAGATGTCCCATCGCCGCGGCGTACACGATGTCCGGATTCGCCGGGTGAATGACGATGCGGGCGATGTGCTGCGAATCTCGCAGCCCCATGTTCGTCCACGTCTTGCCGGCGTCTGTCGATTTGTAGACGCCGTTGCCAGCCATCGAGCTGCGCGACGTGAAGCCGTCGCCAGTCCCGACCCAGACGATGTTCTCGTCGGAGGGCGCAACGCGGACGGCGCCGACATTCAAATTGTTCTGCGCGTCGAATACCGGCGTGAACGTGGTGCCGTTATTGGTCGTCTTCCACACGCCGCCCGACCAGAACGACACGTAGAACGTGTAGAGGTGATCCTTCTCGGGCGCCGCCGGGACGGCGATATCTGACGCGCGCGCGCCGATCCAGAACGGGCCGATGTTGCGATAGGTGACGGTCTTGAGGAGGTCTTCGTTGAACGCGGTCGGTGCCTGGGCGCGGACGGTCAGTGTGGCGGCGGCCGCGGCCGCGAGCGCGGCGCCGAAGCGCCAGAATGTCATGGTCATCGCTTCTGCTTGTTGAGTTCCTCGAGCACTTGTTTGAGATGCTGCAGCTTCTGGCCGGCTTCGGCGAGCTTTCCGTCAGCGGTCAGACGCTGGTAATCGTTCAGATCCTGTGCGGCCTGGGCGATGAGCGCCGCCAGGTTCTGGGAGGGCTGCGGCGCGGCGGTTGACGGCGTGGACGGTACCGCCGCCGAAGGCTCCGCGGCGGCTCCTGCCGGAGCGGGTTCTTCAGGCTCGGTGGCCAGCGACGACGTACCTTTGCCGAACATCGCGTCGAGCGCTTGTTCGAACGACGGCGCGTAGACGAGGCGGTCCTGCATCGCGAGCACGATCAGGCGCAGTTCCGGCATCGGACTGCGCTGCGCCTGCAGATAGATGGCTTCGGCATAGAGCAGGGCCTTGCCGATCGGAATGACGAGCAGCGCGCCGCGGCGGACGTGCGAGCCCTGCTGGTTCCACAGCGAGAGCTGCCCCGAGAGCTCAGGGTTCTGATCGATCCGCGCTTCGACCTGGAGCGGGCCGTCCACGAGCCGCGTCTTCGGGAAGTCGTAGACGATCGCGTCGCCGTAATGCGCGCCGTCGCTCCGGCCGGCGATCCACGCAATCATGTTGTTGCGATTCGCCGGCGTGAAGGGCAGGATCTCGACGAATTCCGCGCTCGATTCTCCTGGCAGTTTCATGAGCACGAAGTTCGGCTCCATCGGCGCCGCGGCCTTGTCCTGCTGATCGGTGCCGCTCGATACTTCCGACGCGACAGTCCAGAGATCCTCGCGGTTGTAGAACACC
>JBOGIZ010000623.1:0-4156 GCA_050747805.1 Vicinamibacterales bacterium
GCCGGCATCACCCCGTTCAACTTCCCTCTCAATCTCGTGGCGCACAAGGTCGCGCCCGCGCTCGCGTCGGGCGATCCGGTGATCATCCGGCCGGCCACCCAGACGCCGGTATCAGCGATCACGCTGGGGCAGATCGCGATCGAGGCCGGCTGGCCCAGGGAAGGGTACTCGGTCGTGCCGAGTACCACCGGCGATGCGGCTCCCCTTGTCGAGGACGACCGCATCAAGCTTTTGAGCTTCACCGGGAGTCCGGCGGTCGGCTGGGGGCTGAAGAACCGTGCCGGACGCAAGCGAATCACGCTCGAGTTGGGGGGCAACGCCGCCGCGATCGTCCACCGCGACGCCGACATCGCCTACGCGGCCGAGCGCGTCACGGTCGGCGGCTTCAGCTACGCCGGCCAATCGTGCATCTCGGCGCAGCGGATCTACGTCCACCGTGAGGTGTACGACGCGTTCACCAGCGCGCTCGTCGCGCGTGTGCGCGCGCTTCACACGGGCGATCCGCTCCGCGAGGACACGGACGTCGGCCCGGTGATCGATCGGGCCTCGGCCGAGCGCATCGAGGAATGGCTCGAGGAAGCGAAAGCCGCGGGCGCGAGAATCCTGACAGGCGGGACGCGCCGCGACACGCTGTGGCAGCCGACGATCGTCGAGGGCGCGCCGGCGCACGTCCGCGTGAATTGCCAGGAAGTGTTCGCGCCCCTCGTGTCGCTGATGCGCTACGAGGACGTGGGCGAGGCAATCGCGGCCTCGAACGCCGGTGAGTTCGGCCTGCAGGCCGGCATCTTCACGCACGACGAGCGCGTCGTCCAGGCGGCAGTCGAGGGCCTCGATGCCGGCGGCATCATGGTCAATGACGTGTCGAGTTTCCGCATCGACCACATGCCGTACGGGGGCGTGAAACGTTCGGGCTTCGGCCGCGAAGGACTACGGTACGCGATCGAAGAGATGACGGAGATGAAGCTGGTCGCGTATAAGCGCTGATCGTCCGAGTTTCGCCGCCGGCGCGTGTTTCGTGGCTAAATAGACGTGTGAAGCTGCTCATCGTCGCGGCGCTGGCGCTGGCGGCGCTGGCGACGCAATCGACCCAGAGTCCGATGTTGCGGTCGAGCATTGAGCTCACGGTCGTGACCGCGACCGTGCGCGATGCGAACGGCCGCCTCGTGGCGGGCCTCCCGAGGGACGCCTTTCAGGTCTTCGAAGACGGTGTACCGGTCGCGATTACGCAGTTCACGAATGAGCGCGTGCCGCTCGGCCTCGGCCTCCTGCTCGACGTCAGCGACAGCATGTACGGGCGCCGGATCGCGGACGCGCGGACGGCGGTCGAACAATTTCTCGTGAACCTCCTGGCGCCCACCGATGCGTTCTTTCTGATGACGTTCAACCACGAGCCGCACCTGCTGTTCGACTGGAAGACGGATTCGACTGGGGTTCACGACGCGCTCGAGGCGCTTCGACCGTCTGGCGGGACGGCGATATACGACACGATCGTGGCGGCGCTTCCGTACTTGACGAAGCGCCCTCGGGAACGCGGCGCGCTCGTGCTGATTACAGACGGCGCCGACACGGCGAGCGACACGACGTTCCACGATTTGCGGCCGATGCTCGTTCGCACCGATGCCTTCGTCTACGCCGTCGCGATCGACACGCCGGAGCCGCAGCCGATCGCGTCGCGCGTCAACGTGAACACGCTGAACGAGATCACCGGACAGAGCGGCGGCTATACCGAGGTCGTGCGCGACACGGCGGACTTGAAAACGGCGACGTCCAATATCGCCGATGAACTCAACAAGCAATACATGATCGGCTACTCGTCGCCGCATCCGGGCGACGGCCAGTACCACAGCATCCGCGTCAAGATGGTCAATCCGGCGTTCACCGTCCGCGCGCGCAACGGCTACGTCGCCGAGCGCCGACCGAAGGTCTGACCGAGCGGGTACCGTACAATCACGAGGCATGCCCATAATCCTTCAGCGGCTGCCCGCCGGCGAAAAAGTCGGCATCGCGTTTTCGGGGGGCCTCGACACCAGCGCCGCGCTGCACTGGATGCGTGCAAAAGGGGCGATCCCGTACGCGTATACCGCGAATCTCGGACAACCGGACGAACCCGACTACGACGACATTCCGAAGCGCGCGCGCGTATACGGCGCCGAGCAGGCGCGGCTCGTGGACTGCCGCGCCGCCCTCGTGGCGGAAGGGCTCGCGGCGCTGCAATCGGGTGCCTTTCACATCTCGACGGCCGGTCTCCCCTACTTCAACACCACGCCCATCGGCCGCGCCGTGACCGGCACCATGCTGGTTGGCGCGATGAAGGAAGACGGCGTCAACATCTGGGGCGACGGCAGCACGTTCAAAGGCAACGACATCGAGCGTTTCTATCGCTACGGCCTCCTCGCGAACCCGTCCCTCAGGATTTACAAGCCCTGGCTCGATCAGCAGTTCATCGACGAGCTCGGCGGGCGCGCGGAGATGTCCGCCTATATGGCCAGCGCGGGCTTCGCGTACCGCATGAGCGCCGAGAAGGCGTACTCGACCGATTCGAACATGCTCGGCGCCACGCACGAAGCCAAGGACCTCGAGCGTCTCGATCGCGGTGTCGCGATCGTCGAGCCGATCATGGGCGCGGCCTTCTGGCGCGACGATGTCGGCATCAAACGCGAAGAGGTGACAATCCGCTTCGAAGAAGGACAGCCCGTCGCGCTCAACGGCATCACGTTTCGCGACGCCGTCCAGATGATGCTCGAGGCGAATCAGATCGGCGGACGGCATGGCCTCGGCATGAGCGATCAAATCGAGAATCGCATCATCGAGGCGAAGAGCCGCGGCATCTACGAGGCGCCCGGCATGGCCCTCTTCTTCATCGGATACGAACGGCTGATCACCGGCATCCACAACGAAGACACGATCGAGCAGTACCGCGAGAACGGTCGGCGCCTCGGACGCCTGCTCTATCAGGGGCGCTGGTTCGATCCTCAGGCGATGATGCTCCGCGAAACCGCCCAGCGGTGGGTCGCCCGCGCGATCACGGGTGAGGTCGCGATCGAACTGCGCCGCGGCAACGACTATTCGATCCTGGACACTCGATCGCCGAATCTCACGTACAAACCCGAGCGTCTGACGATGGAGAAGGCGGAGTCGATGTTCACACCGCAGGACCGCATCGGCCAGCTCACGATGCGAACGCTCGACATTGCCGATACGCGCGACAAGCTGCTGACCTACGTCAAGGCCGGCATCCTTGCGCCGTGGAACGGGGCGGCGCTGCCCGCGCCGAGCGGCGCCGAAGGCGCGCATCCGCTGGTGCCCGAGGACGCCGATCCCAAGGAATGATCATGCGGCACCTTGTTCCCGTGCTCGTCGCGCTCGCGCTCACCGCCTGCGGGGGCTCGAACACTCCGGCGACGTCAACTTCGCCGACCGCTCCCTCGCTGCCGGTCTCTTCCGCGTGTTCCGTGATCGCGACAGCCTCGACCTCGGCGATCACGCCGCAGATCGTCAATGGGGCGGCCTGCACACTGTCAACCGCGCCGGTCGTGCTCCTCAACCTGCGCGACACGAATAACCAGCCGCTCGCGTCGTGCTCCGGCACCGTCGTGTCCGCGCGAGGCATCGTCACGGCGGCGCACTGCCTCTCGGCCGGCGTCGGTTCCGTCCTGGTGTACCTCGGCTCCGGGCCGGAACTCCAGTCGGCGTCCTTCGCGCCGTTTCCGGGATTCACCGAGAACAACGCGGCGACGCCGGATGTCGGGGTCGTGATCACCACGGCCGACATCGGAGTGGCGCCGATTCCGCTCCTCACGAGCCGCGACGCCACTGTCGGCGAATCAGCCGTCATTGCCGGCTGGGGCAAGGATCAGAACAACGTGCTCGCCACGCTGCGCGCCGGCGTCGCCATCATCACCGCGGTCAATCCGGCGCAGATCGAGACGGAGTACACAACCGACCTTTCGTCGGTGTGTCAGGGGGATTCGGGCGGCCCGCTCCTGCTGCAGCAGGGCGGCGTGTGGGCCGAAGCGGGGATTATCGCCGCCAATTCGACGACGGCCTGTTCCTTCGGATCAAAC
Source organism: Vicinamibacterales bacterium (assembly GCA_050747805.1). Taxonomy (GTDB): domain Bacteria; phylum Acidobacteriota; class Vicinamibacteria; order Vicinamibacterales; family 2-12-FULL-66-21; genus JAICSD01. The sequence goes on from JBOGIZ010000623.1 coordinate 4,065, forward strand.
TTCTACACCACCATCCGCACCGTCAGCGCGTTCATCCTGTCGCACATTCCGGACGCGGCGGTACGCTAACGCCCGCCGATTGGCGATTGGCG
>JBOGIZ010000624.1:0-3553 GCA_050747805.1 Vicinamibacterales bacterium
GGCAACCGCTTCGCGACGCACAGCTGGCGCGCCGCCGCGGCGGGTCACCTGTGGGGCTGGCAGATCACCCGATGCCTCTACCTGCTCGTCGTGCTGACCGGCAGCGTCGGGTCGGTCGGCGGCGTCAATTTGCACGTCAACAACAAATTCGTTCCGAAGCATCCAAACCCGCCGCCGCCGCCCGAGTACTGGAACGAGCTGCTGTATCCGCGCGAGTTTCCGCTCGCGTTTTTCGAGATGAGCCAGCTGCTGCCCCACTTTCTGAAGGAAGGGCGCGGCCGGGTGGACGTGTATTTCACGCGCGTCTACAACCCGCTATGGACAAATCCCGACGGCTTCTCGTGGATGGAGATGCTGCAGGACCGCGAGAAGATTGGCTTGCACGTCTCGCTGTCGCCGACGTGGAGCGAGACGGCGTGGTTCGCGGACTACATTCTGCCGATGGGGCTCGGCACGGAGCGCCATGACACGATGAGCCAGGAAACGCACGCCGGCCAATGGCTCGGGTTCCGTCAACCCGTGCTCCGCGTGGCGCGGGAGAAGCGCGGCGAGACCGTCGCCGCCACGTACGAGGCGAATCCTGGCGAGGTATGGGAGGAGGCCGAATTCTGGGTGGCGCTCAGCTGGAAGATCGATCCGGACGGCGCGCTGGGCATTCGGCGCTTCTTCGAAAGTCCCTATCGTTCCGGCCAGCCGGTCACGATGGACGAGTATTACGGCTGGATGTTCGAGCACTCGGTGCCCGGGCTGCCCGAAGCCGCCGCGAAAGAATCGCTCACGCCGCTTCAGTACATGCGCAAGTACGGCGTCTTCAAAGTGTCGGACGGCACGTACAGCCGGGCCCACGAGCGTCCGCTCACCGAAGCCGAGCGCGCGGGCGGCGTCTTCACGCAGGATGGAACGACGATCTTGCGCGACGGCACGGCATGCGGCGTGATGGTCGGAGACCTCCCGTGCGCGGGGTTCAACACGCCGTCACGCCGCCTCGAGTTCTATTCGCCGACGCTGGTGGAGTGGGGCTGGCCCGAGCATGCGGTGCCCCGTTACGTGCCTGGACACGTGCACTGGCGCGACCTGAAGCGCGAGGACGGAGAGTTCGATCTGCTGCCGAATTTCCGGCTACCCACGCTCGTGCACACGCGGTCCGCCGTCAAGTGGCTCTATGAGATCTCGCACAGCAATCCGCTGTGGATCTCGACGGAGGACGCGCGGGAGTACGGACTGCGCACGGGCGATCTCGTGCGCGTCCGCACGCGCATCGGATCGTTTGTCACCCGCGCGTGGGTCACGGAAGGCATCCGGCCCGGCGTGCTGGGCATGTCGCATCACCTCGGGCGCTGGCGTCTGAACGAGGACACGGGCGGCGCCCGCAACGCGACGGCGCTCGTCGCCATCGAACGCGACGGGCCGCACGTGCGCATGCGTCAGCGGCACGGCGCGCGCCCGTTTCCGACGGCGGATCCCGACAGCGAGCGCGTCTGGTGGCGCGAGGTGGGCGTCCATCAGAATCTGACGTTCCCGGTGCAGCCCGATCCCGTCAGCGGGATGCACTGCTGGCATCAGCGCGTGCGTCTCGAGAAGGCCGGTCCGACTGACACCTACGGCGACATCGAAGTCGACACGGACAAGGCGCACGCGGCGTATAAAGAATGGATGCAGAAAACCCGTCCGGCGCCGGGGCCCGGGGGAATGCGGCGGCCATACTGGTTTGACCGGCCGCTGCGGCCCTCGCCAGCCGCGTACCGCGTGACCGGCCCGACCTCAAAGTGATGAGTTCTCGCGACCGCCTCGCGCCGGTCTGGCTGATCTGGGCGCCGATCGCCGCCTTCGCCGTCATCGAGGCGCTTGCCTGGTCGACGGCCGGCGGCATTCCTCATCGCCCGGCAGTCCTCGTGCAAGTGCTGAGTGCGTGGTCGATCATGATCGCGCTCGCGGCGCTCGCTTCGCGGCGGCTCGGCACCATGAGCGAGCGCATCCGCGCGCAGGAGTCCTCTCACGAAGCGACGATGACCGAGCTCGAACAGCTGCAGACGCAGAACGCGATCCTGCAAATCATCGAACGCTCGGCGGACGTCGCGCTCGCGTTTCAGGCGCTCGCCAGCCGCATCGCGCGGTTGGTGCCGTGCGATCGCGCCGGCCTCGCGCTGCTCAGCGAGAACGGGCAGGAGTTCCAGACCTACACCGCGCGCGTGCACGAGGAGGAGCGCCGCACGAGACCTCGCCCCGAAGTCACGTTCCGCATCGAGCAGACGATCCTCGGATCCGTCGTGCGGTCGCGCGAGCCGCTCATCATCTCCGACATCGCCGAGACGGCGCCCGACTACCTCGACTCAAATCTGCTCCACAATTCGGGCTTCGCCTCCGCGCTGATCGTCCCGCTTGTGTCGAAGGGACGAGTCGTCGGCACGATCAATCTCGTGCAGCGCGCGAAAAACGCCTACGTCCCGGCCGACGCCGCGCGCCTGCAGCCAATCGCCGAGATCTTCGCCGTCGCCGTCATCGCGCAGCAGATGCAGACGGCGCTCGGCAAGTACCGCTCGATGGAGGCCATGTCGGAAGTGACGCTCTCGATTGCCGCTGACATCAACAGCGCGCTGCAGACGATCGTCGGCCTCTGCGACCTGCTCGAGCGCGGATATCCGGATCCGAACCTCCAGCGCGATCTTTCGACCGTCGTCCGGCAGGCGGAGCGCATCGCCTCGCTGCTCGACAAGATGCGAGCGGCGGCGCACGAGAGAATGAATGAAGTGGAAACGGCCGCGCAGCTCGGGATTCCTACGAGCCCCGAAGCGATCGCCGACAAAACGCGGGCCTGAGCGCCGGCGTCCGCTACCGCAACGCGACGATCACGGTGCCTGTCAGCACCAGAAGCACGAAGAGCGTCACGCCCGCGAACAGCCAGTCACGCATGCGGACATATTCGACGAAGGATACGAGGACGCGCAGGATCGGCGTCGCGATCAGCAGCACGAGCCCGATCGTCAGGATCGCGTTCGCCCCGTAGCCGGCGATCGTGATCGCCAGGCCCACCGCAAGGCAGGCGGCAGACGACAGGAGACCCGTGCGCAGGAGCACTCCCAGCTTCCGCTCGAGACGGCCGATCGATTCGTCGCTGGCTCTCACCTGAACGCTCTTTGGAAATACAGCGCCGAGACCACAGCCAGGACGGCGGCCATTAGGAGCTTCAGCCACTTGGACCGCGTGCGTCCGCCGAACCAGAGGCCGGCGCGCGATCCGCCGAGCACGCCGAGAACCGTCGCGGCGGCAAGCGGCGGATTGAGATACCCATGCGCGTAGAAGAGCGGCGCCGAGGCGACCGCCGTGACGCCGATCATGAGCGCACTGGTTGCGGCCGCCGCCCGCAGCGGCACACCGCACCACGCGTTCAAGATCGGCACCTTCAGAATGCCGCCGCCAATGCCGAGCGTGCCTGAGACGCTGCCGGCGACGAGAGACGCGAACATTGCCACCGGCAGCCGCTTCACTCGATACGCGACGACGCGGCCGCTTTCCTTCTCGAAGTAGCGCCCGCCGAGAGCCCCGACCTCGGCGT
>JBOGIZ010000625.1:0-5424 GCA_050747805.1 Vicinamibacterales bacterium
ATCCAGACCTGATCGTCGGCTTCGCGCCAGGGGTCGATTCGGTGCTGCGGCTGTACAGGAACGACGGCGGCCGCTTCGTCGACGTGACCGGGGAGGCCGGACTCAAGGTCCACGGCGGCGCCGTACGGCAGTTCGCGTGGATCGACTACGACGGTGACGGCGATCTCGACCTGTTTGTCGGCTTTCGCGATCGCCCCAACATGCTCTTCAGAAACGACGGCGGCCGCTTCACGGACGTCGCGTCAGAGGTCGGGCTCGCCGATCCGCGCAAGACCGTTGGCGCCGTCTGGTTCGACTACGACCAGGACGGCGATCTGGATCTGTATGTTGCCAACATGGACGGCGACGCGAACGCCCTCTATCGCAACGACCACGGGCACTTCACCGATGTCGCCGTCGAGGCGGGCGTGGCATGGGGCGGTCGCGCGCCGCACGATCCCGACAACGGCACCGTGCGGCCGTGCGCGGCAGACGTGAACAACGACGGCCGGTTCGACATCTTCACCGCGAACTACGGCCCCAACGGCTTGTTCCTCAACCGTGGGGACGGCACGTTCGAGGATGTCTCGAAGGCGTGGGGCATCGCGATCGACTCGCGGTACGACACCTGCGCGTTTGCCGATTTCGACAACGACGGCCGCATCGATCTGTACGTCAACGGCACCGTGACCGGCGGAAAGAGCTATCGCGACTATCTGTTCCGCAATAACGGCTCGCGGTTCGAGGACGTGACACCTGACAACGTCCGCGCGCTCGAATCGGATCATGGCGCGCTCTGGGCCGACTTCGACGGCGACGGCGCCGTCGATCTGGCGCTGGCCGGCGAGCAGAAGATCGGCATGCACGACATGCTGCGCAATCGGCTGCCCGCGGCCGAGGCGCGGCATTCGGTCAGTCTCAGGATCCTCGATTCCCGTCGCCACGCCACCCTGGCCGGATCGGAAGTGCGCGTCTACGAGGCCGGCACGCGCCATCTCATCGCCGCGCGTCTGATTGATTCAGGCTCGGGCTACAACGCGCAGAGCGACATTCCCGTGCACGTCGGAATCGGCAGCGCTGCGCGTGTGGACGTCGAGGTGACGCATCCCTTCGGCGGGCGGCGTGTCGTCACGAGCGTCCGCGGCATCAAGGCGGGGGCGTCACGCACGATTCTGGCACGATAGCTCAATGCGGAATCCGGTTGTCCCAGAATCGTTGAGGCGGCCCGGATCGGCACGCCAACTGCGCAACGGCCCCGTCACTTTCTGGGCGCGGCACGAGACTGGACGGGATAGGGCTCGAGCATCGAGTAGCCGGGATCGTTGGATGCTATGAGCGCCGGCGCTCGTCCACTCCACATAACCAGTACGCCCCGGTGAGCGATTCGTCACGGATTAAATCGATGGCGGCCTGCGCAATTTCATCGAGAGTCGTCAGGGTTGGCGGAATGCGTGGCTTACGGCGCTGCTCGGGTGTAAGTGAGTCGTAGTAGGCACTCACCTCCGGAGTCGCAATCCAGTCCGGAACGAGACAATTGACGCGGGGTCGTCGTCAACCGGACGACCCCGATTTGTGCGATGTCGTACGCGGGCATGTTGGAATGTGGCGATCGCCGACACCTTCTTGCGCGCGTTTCAGGCGCGCGAGCGGATCGTCAGCCGACGGTCAGAGCTTCCTGTTCGCGATCGCGCGGAATACCTACCGCGACATCCAACGCCGCGCGTGGTGCAGCGCCGAGCTTCACGACAATCAGCCGGCCGCTGGCATCAGCGCGGAGGCGGCGCTGGCGGTTTGGCCGCTCCAGCGACCGGCGAAGGACGCCTGGGCGGAGGCGATGACGCTCAAGCCCACTGCGAACGCTTCGGCTGCGAACCGCATGTTCGAGTTCATCACTTGTTCCTCATCAGAAAATGAAATGCAGTTGAAGATGGATCTGCCGGTTGGCATTGGCAGAGAACCCGCTGGCTAAACCGGTCGACTGTCCGAACAGGGGCGAGCTCAGGTCGTTGACAGACAGCCAATCCGCGGGATGTAGAGTGAAGGTCGTCGCTGACAGTAGCTGACCGGAAGGAATGAGATCTCGCTGGACGCCGGCGGCCAATTCATCGTCGTTCGCGGACGTCCGCCCGGAGACGTCACCCCTCGCCGTCTCTGAGAGACGGGAAGCTCCGATGCGCGGTGAATGATCGAATCGGCATTGAACCGGATGCCGCAGCATGACCTTGGTTCGTCAGGGCGAACGGCCGACCCGCCTGCCCTTGGCGATCAGGCAGGATTGATTCGTGCCGGTGGCCGTCCACGTTACTATTAGCGCGCATTGGCGCCCTCCACGCTGACCCTCGGCGCTCGCCTCGGCCCCTGCGAAATCGTGTCCGCTCTCGGCGCGCGGGAGCGCGGCGTCAGCGTCAGTTCGCGCGGGAGCCTTCAGCCGCGGCGAAGCCGTCAGAGGTGGCGCCCCAGCCACGCTGATGATCGTCGGGCGCGCCACTGGAAGCATGTAGGCCCCCGAGGCCATGCCGGAGCGTGCCGATGGCGCTGAGTACTGGGACTCGTCTTGGGCCTTACGAGATTGTGAGCGCTATCGGGGCCGGCGGGATGGGCGAGGTCTACCGCGCCCGCGACACGAACCTCAACCGCGACGTCGCGCTGAAGATCCTCCCGGAGAGCTTTGCCCTCGACGCCGATCGGGTCGCGCGGTTCAAGCGCGAAGCGCAGGTGCTCGCGTCGCTCAATCACCCAAACATCGCGGCGATCTACGGGATCGAGAGCCACGCGCTCGTCATGGAGCTCGTCGAGGGCGAGGATCTGTCCGCGGTCATCAAGCGCGGTGCCATGCCGCTCGCCGACGCGCTGCCGATCTCGCGCCAGATCGCCGATGCGCTGGAAACCGCGCACGAGCACGGCATCATTCATCGCGATCTCAAGCCCGCGAACATCAACGTCCGCTCGGACGGCACGGTGAAGGTGCTCGATTTCGGATTAGCGAAGGCGCTCGACCCCGTGGCCTCTTCCGCGGAGGCGGCGGCCCTGGCGAACTCGCCGACAATCACGAGCCCTGCGAGAACCGAGACCGGCGTCATCCTGGGCACCGCCGCGTATATGTCGCCGGAACAGGCGCGGGGGAAGGTCGTGGATCGCCGCGCCGACATCTGGGCCTTTGGCTGCGTCGTGTACGAGCTGCTATCGAGCCGCCGGGCGTTTCCGGGTGACCACACCGCCGATGTGCTCGCGTCCGTGCTCAAGGGCGACGCGCACTGGGAGGCGCTGCCGTCAGATCTTCCGGCGCCGCTCCGTCGTCTGCTGCGCCGGTGCCTCGAAAAGGATCCGAAGAAGCGGCTGAGTGCGATCGGGGACGCGCGACTGGAACTGGATGAAGCGGCCTCGGGTCAAAGCGATTCGTCCGCCACCGCCGCGCCCGTGCAAGTCGCGGTGGTCCCGCCGCTGTGGCGGCGCGCGCTGCCATGGGCCGTCGTCGCTGGCGCGTTGACGATCGCTCTCGTCCTCGCGCTCGTGCTCCGGTCGCCCTGGACCACCGCGCCCGCGCCGACGCCCCGCAAGCTCCTTGCGAGCATCGGCGCCGACGCGTCGCTGCCCACGAATACCGGCCCGTCGGTGATTCTCTCGCCCGACGGGACGACGCTGGCCTTTGTGGCGCAGCTGGGCGGTGCGACGCGGCTCTTCGTGCGCAAGCTCGACCAGTTAGAGGCCGTCGCGCTTGCCGGCGCGGACGGCGCGGCTGACCCGTTCTTCTCGCCGGATGGACAATGGATTGCGTTCTTTGCCGACGGCTCGCTGAAGAAAGTCTCGGCCACCGGCGGTGAGGCCGTCACCCTCTGCGAGGCGCCATCCGGTCGCGGCGGCACCTGGGCTGACGACGACACAATCATCTTCGCCCCGGCTTCGCTCTCGGCGCTCCTGCGTGTGCCGGCGGCCGGCGGCACGCCGGCGCCGTTTGCGACACTGAGCGAGGGCGCCGTGACGCAACGCTGGCCACAGGCGCTGCCGGGCGGCGCGGGGGTCCTGTTCACCGAGGGTTCATCAAGAATAACCCTCGTCGACACGGGCAACATCGTCGTCGTGCCGCGCCAGGGCGGCGCGCCGAAGATCGTGGTGCGCGGCGGCTCCTTCAGCCGGTACCTGCCGAGTGGCCCGGCCTCTCCGACCCGCGATCCGCGCGACGGCGGGTATCTCGTCTACATGAAAGGCAGCACGCTCTTCGGCATCCGGTTTGACCTGAGCCGACTTGAGGTGGTCGGACAGGCGGTCCAGGTGCTCCAGGGGGTCTCAGCATTTCCAACCACGGGCGGGGCCCAACTAGCGTTCGCGTCCGATGGCACGCTCGTGTACGTGCCCGGCGGGGTCTCATCGCCGACTCACGCCATTGACTGGACGACGCGCGACGGCAAGACGTCGGTGCTCCGCGCGGCGAAGGCCGACTGGGCCAACCCGCGGCTCTCGCCCGATGGCCAGAAGCTGGCGATGGACATCAGCGACGGCACGCAGCGGGACATCTGGGTGTACGAGTGGGCGCGCGACACGCTCACGCAGGTGACGTTCGATCCGAGCGACGATGGCTTTCCCGTCTGGACGCCCGACGGCAAACGGATTGTGTTTGCGTCTGACCGCGCGAAGCAGGGCGTGGCCAATGTGTACTGGGTCAAGGCGGACGGCACGGGCGCGGTCAGCCGACTGACGGACAGCCCGGTCCCGCAATACCCCACGTCGTGGCATCCAAGCGGCCAGTTCCTGATCTTCGAGCAGCTCACGGCCGGGCCTACCGGATGGGATCTGATGATCGTGCCCATGGAGGGTGACACGGCGCACGGGTGGACCCCGGGCAAGCCGAGGGTCTTCCTCGCCACGGCGGCGGCCGAGTTCCAGCCGATGTTCTCGCCGGATGGCCGCTGGATGGCCTACGCGTCGAACGCGGCCGGCAGCAATAGCAACACGTATGACGTGTATGTGCGCGCATTCCCGGGCCCAGGCGGCCCGTGGCGGATCTCCACAGCCAGCGGCGTCTTCCCGCTTTGGTCCCCCACCGCCCACGAGCTGCTCTTCACCAGTTCCTTTTCTGGGGGCCAGGTGCTCTTTGCGCCCTACACCGTCGTCGGCGATTCATTCCAGGCGGACAAGCCGCAAGTCTGGACGCCGACCGGCGTTGTTGGCCTCGGCACCAACTCCCCCTACGACATCCACCCCGACAGCAAGCGTCTCGCGCTCGCCGCAGCAGCCGACCAGAGCGTTGTGGTGCAGGACAAGGTCGTGTTTCTGTTCAACTTCGTGGACTACCTGGAAAAGACGGTGGCGGGGAAGCAATGAGTTTCACCGGTGGCAAGCCCATCAAGTGGCTCGGCGACGGGGTCATGTTCCACTTCCGCGGCGCGGGACCCGGTGTTATATAGGCACTTATATGGAGCCGGCGCGCGGACTTGAACCGCGGACCTG
>JBOGIZ010000626.1:0-2775 GCA_050747805.1 Vicinamibacterales bacterium
AATGCCGAATGCCGAATGCTGAATGTCGAATGTCGAATGTCGAATGTCGAATTAACGGCGCACGAGGCTGACGGCGAAGAAGGCTTCGAGGCCATCGCGGAAGGGGAGGGTGCGCATCGCGCCAGACGCGTCGAGCAATTCCGAGCGCGGTCCGGATTCGAACGTTGCCGGCGCGGCGGCTCGAAACTCGGGATGCGCGGCCAGGAATGCCGCGACGACCTCCTCATTTTCTTCCGGCTCGCTCGAACACGTCGAGTACACGAGACGGCCGCCCGACTGAACTGCCGTCGCGGCTTCTGTGAGCATCGTCGTCTGGGCCGCCGCCAGCCCGGCGAGTTCGTCCGGCGTCCGGCGCCATCGGATGTCCGGATCACGCCTGATCGTGCCAAGACCGGAACAGGGCGCATCGACCAGCACGGCATCGAACGCGGCGGTAAATGGGGCCGCGGCGCGCGCGCTCGATTGGACGATCCGGACCGAACGCGCGCCAGCTTCCGCAACCGTGCGCTGCAGCAGCGCGATCCGTTTGCCGCGGACGTCGGCCGCCACGAGAAAGCCTTCGTCCCGCATCGCGGCCGCCATTTGCGTGGTCTTGCCGCCCGGCGACGCGCAGACGTCGAGAATCCGCTCGCCCGGCTTCGCATCCACGAACAGACCGACGAGCTGTGAGGCTTCGTCCTGGACGAAAAACTGACCTTCATGCACGAGTCGCGTCAGCAGTGGATTGCCTGACGTGACGACGAGCGCGTCGGGCGCAAAGCGCGCGGGCTCGGTCCCGACGTCCTGCTGAGCGAGGGCTTCGGCCAGCGCCTTCCGCGAGGTCCGAAGCGTGTTCGCGCGCAGCGTGAGAGGCGCGGGCTGGTTATCGAACTCGGCCCACGTCCACGTCGCGCGCAGTCCGTACCGATCGAGCCAGCGTTCGGCCAGCCACTCTGGATGGGACAGCGTGATCGATAGATAGGCGAGGGCAGCTTCGCGCGCCGAGGCATCGTTCGGAGCCGGCGGCAGCGGCAGACGTGCGCGCTCGCGCGACACGCGCCGCAGCAGCGCGTTGACGAGGCCCGTCGCGCTTCGCTTGCCAGCCCTCTTGGCCAGATCGACCGCATCGTCAACGACGGCGGACGCCGGTACGCGATCGAGATGCAGGAGCTGGAACACGCCGATGCGCAAGATCGCAAGAATCTCGGGATCGAGGCGGCCAGGGGCGCGGCCGGCGAACGCCGCAATCACGTGGTCGAGGGCCGCTTGCCAGCGGAGCGTGCCGGCTGCGATCTCACCGGCGAGCGCCCGGTCGCGCTCATCGGCGAGCTGAGAACGGGAGCGCGCGAGCGCTGCCGGCAGATCGGCGCGCTCCGCCGCGACGTCGAGCACTGTCTGGTACGCCGCGATCCGCGCCGGCGCGATCACGATCCAAGCCGCTCGCCTTCGAGCGCGCCCCGTCCGGCGAGAAAGTCGCGGGCCGTCATGGATCGCCGTCCGTCGGGCTGGATTTCGAGGATCCGTAACGCAGTTCCATTGCCGCACGCGACGACGAGCTCGTCCCCGCGCGCTCGCACGACCATGCCTGGCGCCATCGAGACGTCGACCGCCTGCGCGGCCCGGCGGATCACGCATCGAAGGCCCCGAATCGTCGTCGATGCGAGCGGCCAGGGCTGCAGAGCGCGGACGCGGTTGTGGATGGTGCCGGCCGTCGCCGTCCAATCGATGGTGCCTTCTTCCTTCGTCACCTTGGGCGCGAAGGTCGCCTGCGAATGATCCTGCGGCGTTTCGATCGCGCGGCCGGCGGCGAGGTCTGCAATGACCGGCAGCAGCAGACGCGCGCCTTCGACGGCAAGCGCGGCTTCCATGTCGCCGCTGGTCGCTTCAGGCGGGATCGGCACGGTCGTCATCGCGAATGTCGGGCCGGCGTCGAGTTCCGTCTCGACACGCATGATGGTGACGCCGGTCTCGTGGTCCCCCGCGAGGACCGCTCGCTGAATCGGCGCGGCGCCCCGATACTTCGGCAAGAGCGATGCGTGCACGTTGATCATCCCGAAACGCGGAATCCGGAGCAGCGCGTCGGGCAGGATCCGGCCGAAGGCCACGACAACGCCGAGATCGGGCCGGAGGGAGCGAATGCTGTCGAGAAAAGCCTCGTCCCTGATCTTCGCCGGCTGGACGATCGGCACGCCGCGCGACTCCGCGATCTGACGCGTCGGTGTCGGCTGAAGCTGCTGGCCGCGGCCTTTCGGGCGGTCGGGCTGTGATACGACAGCCACGACCGCATGGCGCGAATCGAGCAGCGCCTCGAGCGACGGCACCGCGAACAGCGGAGTGCCGAAGAACACCATCTTCAGCGCGTCCCCTGGGATCGAGCCGGTTACCACTTGCCCGTTTTCTTCAGCTTCTGGATCCGCCGCACGATCATCTCGCGCTTGATCCCGCGCAGCCGATCGATGAAGACGACGCCGTCGAGGTGATCCATTTCATGCTGAAACGCCCGCGCAAGCAGATCGGTGCCTTCAACGGTCTGCTCTTCGCCGTCGCGGTCGAGGCCGCGGACGACGACGCGCTTGGGCCGGACGACCGTGGCGTTGAAGCCAGGCGCGCTCAGGCAGCCTTCTTCCTCGAGCTGCGCGCCTTCGCGCGCGATGAATACGGGATTGACCATCACGATCAGGTTACCGCTGGTGCGACCGACCGAGAGATCGGTCACGAAGACGCGGCGTGGGACGCCAACCTGCGGAGCGGCCAGGCCAATCCCGGGCGCCGCGTACATCGTCTCGATCATGTCGT
>JBOGIZ010000627.1:0-2063 GCA_050747805.1 Vicinamibacterales bacterium
GGCAGGATGATTCGATCCGCGCCGCCGAACGCCCGCGCGAAATCGCCTTGAAAGACGCGGCGGCAGGACGTCGCCGAGCGGGGTTCAAAAATCGCCCAGATCCGCGCGTCCGGGTGCGCGCGCCGGACGCCCGACAGCGTTTGGGCGATCGCGGTCGGATGGTGCGCGAAGTCGTCGTACACCGCGACGCCGCGCTCCACGCCGCGCAGCTGCATTCGGCGCCGCACACCTTTGAATGCGCCGAGCGCCCGGGCAATCGCCTCCGGACTGATCCCGACGGCCGCGCCAATCGCGGCGGCCGCGAGCGCGTTGCGGACGTTGTGCGTGCCGAGCAGCGGCAACTGGAATTCCCCCATCGGTTGGCCGGATCGTCGGATGCTGAATGAGGTCGACGCCGCCGTCGGACGGAGATCGTGCGCCTGCCAGTCGGCGCCGTCGGCGAGCCCAAACGTTTCGACGCGGCACCGCGCCAGCGGTGTGAGGGCACGCGCCTCCGGATCGTCCGCGCAGACGAGCAGCAGTCCGCGCCTCGGGATCAGATTCACGAAACGGCGAAACGCCACGCGGATCGACTCCAGATCCGGATAGATGTCGGCGTGGTCGTACTCGATGTTGTTCACGACCGCGATGTCGGGCAGGTATTTCAGGAACTTGGCGGTCTTGTCGAAAAACGCGCTGTCGTATTCGTCGCCTTCGATCACGAAGTCGCGCCCGCCGCCGATGCGGTAACTGCCGCCGAAATTTTCTGCGATCCCGCCGATGAACACGCTCGGGTCCGCGTGGCCGTCGGTCAGCACCCACCCGGCCAACGACGTGGTCGTCGTCTTGCCGTGCGTGCCGGTGATGACAATCGATCGCGAGCGCCAGAGGAAATGATCGCGAATGGCTTCTGGAAGCGAGCAGTACGGGATCTTGCGGTCGAGCACCTCCTCCAGCTCGGGGTTGCCCCGCGAGATCGCGTTGCCGACGACAACGAGATCGAGATCGGCGCTGATGTGCTCCGGTGTGTATCCCTCGAACGCCGTGACGCGCTGCTCGGCGAGGAAGTCGCTCATCGGCGGATAGACGTTCAGGTCTGAGCCGCGAACGTCGAAGCCGCGGCTCTTGAGCATCGCGGCGAGCGTCGCCATCGCGGTGCCGCAGATCCCGATCAGATGGACGCGACGGACGTCAGGCAACGGCGGCTTCCTCGATGATGAGGCCGGCTGACGGCGCGGTGACGAGGCGCGCACGCACGCCGAACGGCAGCGTGAGCGCCGCGCCCAGCGTGTGGCCGGACGGCAATCCGAACAGTACGGGTCCGTCAAAATCGCGGACCAGATCTTCGACGACCTGGCGAATAGCCGGGCCGCCTTCGACCGGCTCGTCGCAGCGCGGCAGCTCGCCGAAGACGAGTGCCGACGCTTTCGCGATCACGCCGCCGAGCCGAAGCTGCGTCAGCATCCGGTCAACCCGGTACGGCCGCTCCCCGACTTCGTCGATGAATAGAATGTGTCCGGGAGGCGGGTCGAACGCGAACGGCGTTCCCAGCGACGCCGCCAGTTGCGTCAGCGTGCCGCCAAGGAGGATGCCGGACGCCTCGCCGGGACGGATCGCCGCGACCCTTTCGTGGGTGATCAGGCCGGCCGGCGCGCGCGCCATCAGTACACGTGTGAACGAATCGCGGTCGTAGCCGCCCTCGCCGGCCGCGAACCGCCCCTCGATCATCGGGCCGTGAAACGCGACGATGCCGACCGTCTGGTTGAGCCACGTGAGCAGCGATGTCGTATCGCTGTAGCCGATGAAGGCCTTCGGCGCTGCGCGAAACTCGTTCGCGTCGAGGAGCGGCAGCATCTGGACGCTGCCGTATCCCCCGCGAACCGCGACGAGCGCCGCGATCGACGGATCGAGCCACGCGCGGCGGAAGGCGGCGGCGCGATGCCGAGCGTCGCCCGCGGTGTAGCCGTGGCGCGCGCGCGCGAACACCGACTCGTCAAACACCGGATCGAAACCAAGCCGCCGCAGTTCGACGACACCCGCATCGAACGCCTCGCGGCGAAATGGGCTCGCGGGCGCCACGAGCC
>JBOGIZ010000628.1:0-5984 GCA_050747805.1 Vicinamibacterales bacterium
TTGTGATTCCGGGGGGCTTCGCCGAGGGGGACTTGGCCACGGCCGAATGGTCGGCTATCACCTGGATGTCAATCAGGTTCCCACCGGACGTGATGCTCGAATCCGAGACAGCTCTGGCGCGCGCCACACGACGCGGAGGCGGTGAGAAGACAAAGCGCACCGTGCGGCCGGCGTGATCGCCGCCGCGCGGGATCACGGCGAGCGCGTTGCGGCCGATCGCGAACTCGCCGGGATGTTCGGCGGGGGCACGCTCCGTGTAGCCGAGTTCGTTCAGCCGATCGATCATCTGCGCGAGCGACAGGCGCTCGCCGCGCTGAACCGAGAATGGGCGCGCGAAGATGCGCGGATCGGCGCGCTGCAGCTCACCACTCAGTCGCGCGTCGATCATCCGCGAGAAGACCACGTAGTAATAGGCGGTCAGGCTGGAACAGAGGACCGTCAGCGCCGCGACGCCCGCGAGGACATAGAACGTCCAGCCGCGCCGGCGCGAAGCCTTGCGCGTGGATTTCCTGGGCCTGGATGCTGTGTCGGCGGCTGGCGTGCGGACGATGGTCACCGGTGCGCCGCTCGCATTGTATCCTGAGCAGAGTCCCCCGATGCGCAAAACCGTCGTCAGCGTCATCACGCTGCTCCTGCTCGCCGCCACCGCGATGCTGCCCGCGCAGCTGCGCGTCTCTCCGGTCGGAAAGCGTCCGGACGCCGCGACGCTCGATCTGCTGCTCCGAAAGCTGTCGAGCAGCGGCACCTTCATGCAGACCGACGCGCATCCCGACGACGAAGACAACGGACTGCTTGCGATGCTCGGCTGTGGACAGGGCATGCGCACGACGCTTGTCACGGCCACGCGCGGCGACGGCGGGCAGAACGAGATGGGCCCCGAGCTGGGACAGGCGCTCGGTGTTCTGCGGACCGAAGAACTGCTCGCCGCGCACCGCTTCGACGGCGCCGAGCAGTACTTCACGCGCGCGATCGATTTCGGCTACTCGTTCAGCATCGACGAGACGATGCAGAAGTGGGGCCACGACGAGATCGAAGGGGACTTCGTCCGCCAGATCCGCACGATCCGTCCCGACGTGGTCGTCGGATTCCTGTGCAGCGGCACGAGCGGCGGCCTGCATCACCAGGCGGCCGCCGAGCTCACGCGCGAAGCGTTTCGCGCGGCGGGCGATGCGACGAAGTACCCCGAGCAGATCGCGCAGGGGCTGCACCCGTGGCAGGCCGTTCGGTACTTCTGCACGGATCCGACGGCATTCGCCCCTCAGCCGCCTCCGCTCCAGCCCGATCAAGTCAGGACCGACGTGTCCGGCTTCGATCCCCTGCTCGGTCTCACGTTTGCGGCGCTCGGACTTGAAGCGAGGTCGATGCACAAGTGCCAGGGGACGTCGCAGCTGCTTCTGCTGCCCGGCCAGACGCAGAACCGCACCTACAAGCTCGAAGACGAGGTCGCCTCACAGACCGGCCTCGAAGCCGATGGTCCCGCGCCCGGCATCGACCGGGCCGGCGACACGCTGTTCGATGGTATCGACACGTCGCTCGTCGGTCTGTCCCGCTTCACGGGCGCGCAAAAGCTGCCGGCGCTCGTGACGGCGCTGCAGGCGATCCAGCAGTCCGTGATCGACGCCAGAGCGGCGTTGAATCTGCGCGGGCCGTCCGCGGCGATCGCGCCGCTCGTGCTCGGGCTCCGGGCGCTACGCGCGCTTCGGCCCGATCTGCCGCGGCTGCTCGAATCGTTGAACGCATCGGTCGCCGGCGCGTCCGCGCCGGATGCGAGCGCGGCGCGGTACGAGATCGACACGCGTCTCGCGCGGAAGGAGCAACAGTTTCAGGACGCCCTCGCCGCCGCGGCCGGCCTCCGGCTCGACGCGCTTGCCGATGACGGAGTGGTCGTTCCGGGCCAGCCGGTGACGGTAAACGTGTATGCGGCGGCAGCACAGCCAGCGGAATTACGCAGCGTGGCGCTGGCCGGCTTCGATGGGCAGCTCGGTCCGTGCGCCGGCACCTTGACGGCCGCGGTGAACTGCAAGGCGGACGTGAAAATTCCGCGGGACACGCATCTCTCAACGCCGTACTGGACGCCCCGCACCGATGCCGCGCGCTACGATTTCGATCCAGATGTCCCGTTCGGCGCGCCGTTCCGGCCGTCGCCGTTTCATACCACGTTCAGCCTGACCATCGGCGGCGCCGACGTGACCGTCGATCGCGACGTTGCGTACCGGTACTCCGACATTATGGCGGGGGAGAAGCGTTCGCAACTGAACGTGTCGCCGGCGTTCAACGTGCGGCTCGACCCCGGCATTGTGATCGTGCCGATCGGCGATCGTTCGAGCGGCGCGCCGCGTCAACCCATGGCTTCCGTTGCCGTTCAGCAGACCGTGCCTGCGGCTTCCGGCGTCGCGCGCAAGACGCTTCTCGTTACGGTCGGCAACAACGAGAACGGCGCCGCGACCGTGACGGTGACGCTGGCAGCGCCGAGCGGATGGACCGTCGATCCGGCGTCGCAATCGATCACGTTCACCCGCGAGGACGAAGAACGGACCGCCACGTTTTCAGTGACGCCGTCAGCCGGCGTCGCCCCCGGCGAATTCGCGCTGAAAGCGACGGCAACCGCCGACGGCGCGACATCGGATCTCGGATACGAGGTGATCGAGTATCCCCATATTCATCGACGTCACGTGATCGTACCGGCGTCGACGCGGGTGAAGGCGATGGACGTGGCGATCGCGCCGGGCCTCAAGATTGGCTACATCATGGGATCGGGCGACGCGGTGCCGCAAGCCATCCAGCAGCTCGGCGCGTCGGTCACGATGATCGGTCCCGACGTGCTCGCGTCCGGGGATCTTTCGCAGTTCAGCGCGATCGTGATCGGCGTGCGCGCGTACGAGAAGCGCGCCGATCTCCGCGCGCACAACCAGCGGCTGCTCGACTACGCCGCCGCCGGCGGAGTGGTGATCGTTCAATATCAACGCGCGGAGTTCAACGAGGCGCAGTACGGCCCGTATCCGGCGAAGACGACGACCGAGCGCGTGACCGACGAGAACGCGCCGATGCAGATTCTGCAGCCCGGCAATCCGATTTTCACGTCGCCGAACGCGCTCGGTCCCGACACATGGACCGGTTGGGTACAGGAGCGCGGCACCTATTTCATGGGGGAGACGGATCCGCGCTACGTGGATCTGCTGGCGTCGGCGGACCCGTTCCCGAACAATCCCGGAACGAAGACGGGCATCCTCGTCGAGGCTCACGTCGGCAGCGGCCTCTGGATCTACACGGGCCTCGGGCTCTGGCGCCAGCTGCCCGCAGGCGTGGACGGCGCGTACCGGCTCCTCGCGAACCTGTTGAGTCTGCATCCCTGACCGCTTGCAATATTTCCTATCATCGCCGCGGGCATTCAGTGGCATAATCCGCCGTCAGATTTCCCAGTCTTAACAGGAGGCGCTATGTCTCGACGAACGATCGGGAGGATCGCGGCGTGCGGGCTGCTGCTCATGTTTGCGCCGGCCGTCGTCTCCGCGCAAACGCAGGCGACAAACGGCGCGATCGAAGGCGCGATTATCGATCCGTCGGGCGCGGTCCTGCCCGGCGCGACCGTGACGATCACGAACGTCAACACGAAACTCCAGACGGTTGCCGTCACCAACGATAAAGGGCTGTTCAGGGCTCCGCTGCTGCCGATTGGGACGTACGACGTCGCCGTCGAGCTGCAGGGATTCAAGAGGTTCATCCGCACGGGCGTTTCGGTCATCGTCGGCGAAACGGCGACCGTGAACGCCACGCTTCCGGTGGGCAATATGAGCGAGTCGGTGAGCGTCAGCGCGGCCGAAGTGCCGGCGCTCAATCCAAGCCGCATCGACATCGGTCATACGATGAGCGACGTCGAGGTGCACAATCTGCCGCTCGTGGCGCGCAACCCTTACAACTTCGCGCTGGTGCAGCCGGGCGTGACCGGTACCGAGAACGTCGAGTTTGGCGTGCCGCATCTGGCGGCCAACGGCGCCTCGATGCGCATCAACTACATGATTGACGGCAATACGAACACCGAGAAGGATCGCGCCGGGCTGCGCCTGCTGCCGATCTCGGAGGTGATGATCTCGGAAGTGAAGGTCGTCACGACCGGATTCGCGCCCGAGTTCGGCCAGACGATGGGCATGGTGTACAACGCGATCACGCCGTCGGGCACGAACGCGTTCCATGGTGAAGGCGGTTACCTCTTCCGGCGCAATCCGTTCAGCGCGTTTCCGTTTTATTTCGGCTGCGGCAGCACGACGCCAGTGAATCAGTGCCCGTCGCTCGGCACCGTGGAACAGAACTACCTGGCGAAGAATCCCGGGATGACCGTCGCCGATCTCAAGCCGCAGACGCGCGTCGACACGGGCACCGCCGACGTCGGCGGGCCCATCATCCGCAACAAGGTATTTTTCTACGCCGGCTGGGAGCAGACGCGGCGCGATCTGTCCTCGACGAGTCTGATCACGGTCTCGCCGAGCGTTGTCGCGCAGGTCGGCGTGAAGGCGCAGCCGGCGGCGGCGCCGAACGTGCAGACGGGGAAGTTCGCGATCGGGAAGGGCGATTACCAGATCACGCCGGGGACGCGGTTGACCGCGCGTTGGATCCGGTTCCACAACGACGCGCCGTATAACAGCGGTGGCGGCACGGCCACGCTGGAGCGCGCGACCGATTTTCTCGACGCGATGGATTCGTCGGCGGGGCAGCTCGTGTCGTCGTTCGGCGGCAACAAGCTGAACGAGCTGCGCGTCCAGTACGCGCACCGTCACCAGAGCTCGGTCGCCAATTCCGACTCGGGGACCGGGCCGGCGATCACGATTAGCAATCCGAGCATCGCGTTCGGCGGTCCGTGGTCGGGCACCGGCCAGGGCAACGCCGGCTTCGACTTCAAGCAGGACATCACCGAGGTGGTGGACAACGTGACCTATCTGCGCGGCGCGCACAGCTTCAAGACCGGCATCGACTGGCAGCACATCTACGACCAGCGGACCAACGCGCCGGAATTTGGTTATGTGTTCCCGACGGTCGACGCGTACCTCGCGGCGACGAGCGGCGCCAATCCCTTCGGCTACACGTCGATGTCGCAGATTACGGGCGATCTGTCGTTCAACATGACGACCAACACCTACAGCGCGTTCGTGCAGGACGACTGGCAGGTCCGTCCGTCGGTGAAGGTGCTCTACGGCGTGCGCTACGATCTGTACAAGTACCCGGCGGGACTGGCGGATGCGCCGCTCGCGCAGACGCACAGCTTCCACACCGACGCCAACAATTTCGGCCCGCGCGTCGGCGTGGCGTGGGCGATCGACAAGGACACGGTCCTGCGCGGCAGCACCGGCGTCATGTACGACCAGCCGATCCTCGGAGGGTACGAGCAGGCGCTGCAGCTCTCGGGTTCTCCGCGCGCGCCGATCTACAGCTTCAGCGGCACCGCGCCCGGCGCGCCAGCGTTTCCCGCGGCCGCGGCGACCGGGACAATCAGCCAGCAGTCGCCGTGGGCCGTGGATCCGAATTTCGACGTCGCGCGCACATGGCAGAGCAACGCGCAGCTCGAGCGCGCGCTCGGCACCGACTTCACGGCGTCAGTGGACGTCATGTACGCGAGAGGCGCCCAGCTGCCCGTCGTCAACGATGTCAATCTGATCAATCCAATCGGCCAGCTCGCCGACGGGCGTCCGATCTACAGCACGGCGGTGAGCGCCGCGACGCGCGCCAATCCGCTGTTCAACCACATCCTCGAGGCGCAATCGATCGGCGTGTCGGACTTCAAGTCCGTGACGTTCCAGCTGACCAAGCGCTACATGCACGGCCTGAGCGCGGACATCCAGTACTCGCTCGGCAAGGGGACCGATGACACGCCGCTCCGGACGCAGCTCACGGTGCAGAGCGAGCCCGGGCCGTCCGATCCGAGCAACCTGAAGCGCGACAACGGGCCCAATCCCCTCGACATGCGCCACAATATCAATGGCAACGTCGTCTAC
>JBOGIZ010000629.1:0-1834 GCA_050747805.1 Vicinamibacterales bacterium
GAGCTCGACTACGTCAACGAAGCGAAGAACATCGGCCTCTTCCGGCGCATGTTTCGCGACGATCCGGAAGTGTTGATTCCGCTCGTGTATCCGCAGGTCTCGTCGCGCCGCGTGCTGACCATGGGCCGCCTCGAGGGATACCCCCTCGCCGACATCCTCAAGCCGGGCGTCGATCAGGCGACGAAGGACTGGGTGGCGATCAAATATTTCCACGTCACCTGGCGCCAGATCTTCGAGTTCGGCACGCTGCACACCGATCCGCACCCCGGGAATTACCTCGTCACGTACCATCCGAGGCTCGCCATGCTCGATTTCGGCAGCATTCGCGTCTTCCCAGAGCCCATTCGCAACGCCTACCGGCGCCTGGCGAGCGCGATCCTGCGCGGCGATGAGCGCGCCATGGCCGAAACCTTCGTGCGCCTCGGCTATCTCGATGCTGGCGACGACCCGAAGCCGATGGTGCAGATCATGCGCGTGATCTTCGAGCCCGTCCTCATCGATCGCCCCTACGATCCGCGCGACTACGACTCGCTGGAGCGTGGGGTCGAGGTCGCCACCATCGGCCTCGAGCACCGCCTGTTCAAAACTCCCGGCCACCGGGTGTTTCTCGCCCGCGCGCTCATCGGCCTCGATTCCTATCTCAAGCAGCTCGGGACGGTGGCGAACTGGCATCGGGTGTTCAAAGACTGCGTCGAGCAGTACGGAGAATAGATTTGACACGGAGCCACGGAGACGCGGAGATCGCTCCAGTCAGAACGTCCCCGCATCCCCGTGGTTCCGTGTGACAGACATGCAAGAGCTCGACTGGTGGCGGACGGCGGTCTTCTACGAGATCTACGTCCGCAGCTTTCAGGACACGAACGGTGACGGGGTCGGCGATCTGAACGGCATTACCCGGCGGCTCGATTATCTCAACGACGGCACCCCCGCGTCGCTCGGGGTCGATGCGCTCTGGCTCACACCGATCAATCCTTCGCCGCTGTATGACTTCGGCTACGACGTGAGCGACTACCGTGCCGTCGATCCCGCTTACGGATCGCTGGCCGATCTCGACACGCTCGTCGCCGAAGCGCACCGCCGCGGGATCCGCGTCATTCTCGATCTGGTTCCGAACCACACCTCGCACCAGCACGCATGGTTTCAGGCGTCGCGCGCCTCGCGCACCGCGGCGGAGCGCGACTGGTACGTCTGGCGCGCTCCCAGCCGGGACGGCGGCCCCCCGAACAACTGGGTCAGCAACTTCGGCGGGCCGGCGTGGTCGCTCGATCCGCGCACGGACCAATACTATCTCCACTCATTCCTGGCCGAGCAGCCTGACCTCAACTACCGCACGCCGGCCGTGCGCGCAGCCATGGAATCGGTCATCCGCTTCTGGCTGGAGCGCGGCATCGACGGCTTTCGCATCGACGTGGTCCATAAGCTGGCGAAGGATGCGGCACTGCGGGACAATCCGCCGCCGGACGATTCCGATCCGCATCCGGTCCGCGATTATTTCGGCCAGCAGCACGTCTACGATCAGGATCGCCCCGCGGTGCACGACCTCCTGCGCGCCTGGCGCGGCATCCTCGACGGCTACGACGGACGTCGCATGATGGTGGGCGAGGTGTATCTGCTCGACCCGCGCGCCGTCGCGCCCTATTACGGCGCCGCCCTGGACGAGCTGCACTTGGCCTTCAACTTCAGCTTCCTGTGGAGCCCGTGGGACGCCGCCGCGTTTCGTCGCCGGGTCGATGAGATCGAAACGCTCCTTCCCGCCGGCGCCCAGCCGACTTACGTGCTGTCGAGCCACGACGCTCCGCGCCACCGCTCGCGCTTCGACCACCCCGCGCACGGC
>JBOGIZ010000630.1:0-3605 GCA_050747805.1 Vicinamibacterales bacterium
CCGCAATGACGATCATCAAGGCGTCGACGCTCAGATTCTTTCTTGCGCTGCGTCCGCACCCGACGTACGCGCTGGTCGTGCTGGCCTGTGTGCTGGGTCTTGGCATCTGGACGGTGGCATTGAGCCCGTACGAGCTCGACGCCGGGCTCGGAATGATCCTGTTCATCCAGATGTTTCTCGCGTCGAGCGGCTTCGCGGCGGCCGCCAGGCGAGGGCACTTCGACGCGCTCCTTGTCGAACATCGAAACCGATCGGCAGTCGTCGCGTGGCACTGGGTCGCGTCGAGCCTGCCGGGCTTTGGAGCCTGGATGCTTCTCGTGCTCACCGCGTGGGCGCTCCATAGTCCGGATGCTCTGTCTGGCGTGATCGGCGCGCGGATGGCCGCGCTCTTCATTGCGTCGGCGATCGCGTGGTCCACGGGGTTCCTGATGCCTCGCGGGGCGGCGGGCATGCTCTGGATCGGCGCGCTCGTCGCGCTGATGCTGCGACACACGCTGCTCATCGCGCCGGTCCCGGACCAATCGTGGTTGACGAACCTACGACACGCGGTCGCGATCCTCGGGTGCCCGTTTCTCCTGATCGGCGCGGCGCCGGGTGTATCAAACCTCGCAGTGATTCTTGCGGCGCTCACGGCAGCGGCCGCACTGCTTTGTGTGTGCGGCGCGGCTCGAACGCTCGACGTGCCGTTGAGAGGCGGCGCATGACGACACGACTGGAACTGTCGGCGATCAGCAAAGGCTTCGGCACGCGGTCTGTCCTGAACCAGGCGTGGCTGCAGCTTCGGACCGGCGAGGTGGTCGGACTCATCGGCCGAAACGGCGCGGGCAAAACGACGCTCCTCCGCATCGCCGCTGGTCTCGTACGTCCCGACTCCGGCTCGGTACAGCTCGCCCAGACCGCGTCGATACGCTACTTCGGCGGGGAAATGACGCTGCCAGCGCACGTCTCCGCCCGTCGCTGGTCGGCGCTCTTTGCCGTTCGCAGCGACGATCGCCGGAAGATTGGCGAGCTCTCGCGCGGGAGCCGTCAGATGCTCGGTTTGCGCGTCGCGTTGTCGAGGCCGGCTGGCGACGTCCTGCTCTTGGATGAGCCGTGGGAAGGCCTCGATCCCGAAGCAAGCGACTGGCTGATCGACCAAATCGGTGAATGGCGGGTGTCGGGCGCCGCGGTCCTCCTGTCATCGCATCGGCTCCACGAGCTCGATCTCGTCTGCACGCGGCTCGTCGGACTGCAGGACGGCCGTTGCCAGCTGGTGGTGAAAGCCGCCTACCGGCGCGCGGGGACACGATGATCGTTCCCATGATCCTGTTCGCACATGTCCTGACGGCCTCGACGTCGATCGTGGATTACCGCGATCTGCCGCAGGAGGTCGCAACCGCGACGATCTATATCTGGACGGCCGGTGCGCCCGCGCGTGCTGCCATGTCGCTCGCCGTCCGAGACAACCGAACAGCCGCGCTTGAATTCGTACCCGAACGCACCGTCGTCGTGACCTTCGCGCGGGCGAACGGCGATTATCTGATCGACGGGCCATTCGCGTGGCCGGATCACGATAGCGATCGGCTGCCGGATCCGCTCTGGCGCCGCACGCTGCGCGGATCGGCCGCGCCTGATCTACGGGCGGACCCTGCGCTTGACTGGCTGCCGCGGGCGCGCGGGCTATCCGATCCCTGGCCGCAGTGCCGCTGGACGAGCGCGGTCGCGTGGGAATGCTGGGCGACGCCCGCCGGCAGCGATGCCGTCCTGATCGCGAACCGGCCGGGAACCGTCTCGTGGCTCGAGATTCGCGCGTCAATCCCTGGTCAATGGCGCACCTCGGAATGGGGTCGCTTCATCGACCTGATCCGCCCAGACGGCAACGATCCCGCGCACGCTCACGTCGAAATCGCTCGAGCCGCCGCACCCCCTTCGTATCGCTTCAAATCGATCCGCCTCGATTCGGTGCCGGTGCCATCGATCGAGACGCTGGAGTTTCCACCCTCAGGTGTATGGATCGCCGGGGCAAGGCCGCCCTCCGCCGCGTGGGCGGCGTTCAGTGCCGACGACGCGGCCCCGCGCTACGTCGCCCTCGACGATCTCGCCGCCGGAGCCCCAGCTGTTCCAGAAACCATCCGCTTGGATGCCGAGCGCCCGCTCGACGGGAAAGTGCTGGGCGCCGCCCAGCCAGCCGCTGGCGCCATCGTCACATTGTTTCGGCTCATCGATCCGCCGCCGTCTCCTGAGGATCCTCAGAAGCCGCGCCGCGTCTTCGCCGCGGAGACCACGGCGCAAGACGATGGGACGTTTCGTTTTCAATCGCTTGGAAACGGGAACTACGAGCTGGTGGCGTGGCATCCGGAGTTAGGTCGAGCGTCGATCCTCTTGCAGCCGGCCGAGCAGCATATCGCGATCTCGTTGGAGCTGGCGGGCCTGGTTCGCGGACGGGTGCTGGTTGGCGGGAAGCCGGCCGCGGGCGTCGACGTGTTCAGCGTGCCGGATCCGGCGGCCTATTCGAACGCCGATGATCCCGTGACGATCAAAGGCGGCGACGGCCAGACTGGCGCAGACGGCCGATTCGCCTTAAGCGTGGCGCCCAGCGGCGGAGGCGAGCTGCGCATCGGCGGCGGCGCGTACTCGACCAGGCGTGTGCCGCTTCCGAGTACGCCGATGCCCGTCGTCGATCTCGGAGACATCGAACTCGGCGCGCCGCTCGCCATTAGCATCGTGCTCGATCAAGACAGCCCGTGCAACGTGCTTGCGACGGGACCCGTCGGGCGCCTCGGCCTGCAAATCGTGACGGGTGTTCGCACGGGACCCGGCCTCTACCGGGTGACGATCGCGGAAGAAGGCCAGTGGGAATTTGGCCTGGACTGCGAAGGCACGATTACGCCGCTCTCGCCCTCGATGATGACGGTCACGCAAGATCTGAACGGAAAGGAGGTGCGATTCGAGGTCAAACGATGATGCGGCGAAACGACAGCAGTCCCGATCGCGGTCGGGCGCGCGCGTCAGGTGACGCTCGTGGGCTTGATGTCGATCGTGACGGCTCCATCATCGCCAGGCGAAGGACGCCGCGGATGCTTCTTTCGCATGGCAATGACGAGGGCGACACACCCGGTCCAGGTCGGCAGCATATCGCTCATTGGCAGCAGCTCGAGGACGAAGGTCGGCAGCAGCAGGGGATGGAATCCGATCAGCCGGGTCGTGATGATCATCGCGATGACGTCGAGGATTTCGTCGCTGAAGGCCCAGCCAAACGGCCCGAGCACGAACTGAAGCACGTCGGTCGCGACCGCAGCACCGTACGCCGCGCTCATCCGCGACCGTGTGAGTACCAGACTGTTCCGAGCGTCCGCGCCCATCAATCGGTCGCGCCAGCGTGCCCAGTCCATGGATCCAGTTTACGCCGTGTCGGGGGATCCGAGGGGCGACGCCTCAGCGGCGCGAGCGAGCGCGATCGGAGTGAGCCACGCGATCGGAGGGAGCCGTGCGAAGCCGGCGAGCGAGAGCGCGTGCAGGGGAGTCCGAGGGGCGAAGCCGTCCGCGCGTCCGCGAGCAAGCGCAGCGACGCGAGCCATGCGATCGGCGCGAGCCGGCGCCGCGGCGAGCGAGAGCGCGTGCAGGGG
>JBOGIZ010000631.1:0-2605 GCA_050747805.1 Vicinamibacterales bacterium
CTTCGGATCCTTCGCGAGAACGGCGTCCACGCCGGCGAGTGCGGCATCGAGCCGGCCGGTCATCGAGTCGATGATCGCGAGGCGCACGGTGGCGACCGCCCAGTTTGCCGGATCCGCGGCGAGCGCCTGCAGGTTCCGCTTCGCTTCGGGCACCCGCCCGGCCGCGAGGTAGAAATCCGCCAGCGCGAGCTCGGAATCGACGTCCTTCGACTCTTCGGCGATCGTCTTGAGGTAGGGCTCGGCCAGCGCGGCGCGACTTGTCTCCATGTAGAACGACGCGAGCTGTTGGTTCGCTCGAAGATCTCTGGGACCGTTTTGGACCGCTTGCATCAGCAAGGGTTCGGCGTCGGCTGGCCGGCTCGTGGCTCGGTAGAACTGCGCGAGCGCGAGACACGCCGGGACCGATTTCGGATCGAGGTTCACCGCCTTCTTAAACGCGTCTTCGGCCAGCGCGTTGTTGCCCTTCGCCAACTCCAGCACGCCGAGATTGCGATACGCGCCTTCGCGCGACGGGTCGAGCTCGGCGGCCTTTTGACCGACTTCGATCGCGGAGTCGAGGTCCTTCAGACCGGCGAGCGAGTTGCCGAGGAGTACGGTCGCTGCAACGTTCTTCGGATCCTTATGCAGTACCGCGCCGGCACGCGTGCGGGCGTCGAGGAAGCGGCCCGCGAGCAGCAGCAGGTTGCCGGCTTTGATTTGCACATCGGCACGATCGGGCAGCAGGTCGGCGGCACGGATGTATTCGGGAAACGCCGCCTTCAGGTCGTTGTTTCTGACGTCGGCCTCGGCGAGCTTCAGATGGGCGTCTCCCGATCTCGGCTGCGCGATCGCCGCGATCCGGTACTCGAGCACGGCGGTGGCGACGTCCTGGCGTGCCAGCGCGGCGTCGCCGAGCGCGATGTGCTTCCGGGCCTTTGCGGCCGGATCGATCGTGCACGCCGAGACCATGCCGACGGCCAGCACGACGAGAAAGAGACAGCGCAGGCGGTTCATCGGTATCGATCCGAGGAGCAACGGCGGATCCGGCTGGGCCGCCAATCGCGTATTGCCCTAAGCCTAGGACGCTGAAACGTTTCCAGCCGATCGACGCGTCCGGCTGTTCAGTGGCACAGGCTGAAAACCCACAGCGGAGGGACCTTTAGTCTTCCGAAACGACGACTTTTGTAAGCGGAATCAAGACAAAAAAGGGGCGGACCGTGGTGGCCCGCCCGGATATCCATCGTGCCGCCGGGCGCTATCCGAGGCGGAGCCGGCGCCGGGCGACGGCCACAAGTCCGCTGCCGAGCAGCAAGAGGGTGCCTGGCTCGGGAACCGGAGGCGGGGGCGCGTCGGGCGACAGCGTCCACCATTCCTCGAAACCCGCGCCGGACTGGTATTTCGTGTTCGTGCCGCTGCCGCACTTGCCCTTCTTGCCGGGCACGCAGCCGAACTGCGAGTACAGATAGATGTACTGATTTCCGCTGAAGCCCACGTCGGGAACGTAGAGGACCATATCTCCGCTCCCGCTGCCGCCGCCCACGAGGTTGTAATCGAGGTTGACCCAATTGTCCGTGGACCCGGTGTCCATGTCGTACACCTTCGTCGCGCCCTCAAGCGTACCGCCGCCGGCCGACGAATAGCCGTCGGTGATGCTCGGCGTGTTCGAGACGAAGATCTTGAGCTGATCGAGCGTCAGCAATGATCCCGACGCACTGGCTGGTTCATTGATATCAAGGAAGAACTCGAGATAGTTGCCCGTCAGCGAAGGCGTCGGGTCGGTGACGACCGGCACGTCCGCGATCTCCAGATTGCGAGTGAAGTTCGGGTCGGTCTTCTCGTCGAACTGCACGGGCCGGCCGCTCGTGTTATATCCCTGCTCCGTTCCCTTCTGCTGAATGCGGACAAATGAATCGATGACGCCGGTCCCGGTCGGCTGCGTCGCATCGACCAAGAATCCCGCGCCGTTGAACGCGCACGTGGAGGTGGTCGTGTAAAGATTGCAGCCGCCGGCCCATGCGGAGCCGCTCCCTGCAGCGAGCCCGGCGAGAACCAAGCCCGTGGTCACCAGCGTCGATTTGACTGCTCGCTTCATCAATTATTCCGCCTTCTCCTCTATTATTCCGCCTTCTTCTCCGAGGTGCGCGGACGCCGATGCGTATATCGCACCGGCGTCCGTCACACACACCGCGAGAGGAAGTGAACGTCTAGGACTACGCGCGCTTCCCGAGGCGACGGCGAATCGCGCCGCCGAGGCCGAGCAGGCCCGTGCCGAACAGCATCATCGAACCGGGTTCCGGAACCGGAGTGATCGACTCCGCCGAAACGACGAGATCATTGAAGTCCTGATCGCCGCCGTACACGTCCTCGAATCCGAACACCCACTCGTTGCCCGGACCGTCATACGCGAGCATCTGCGTGGCGCCGCCCGGATTCAGCGAATCCACCGACCAGAAGTTTCCGTCCAGACCGCCGCCGGTCCCAGGACCATTCAAGTAGAACCCGAAGGCGTACCGGTTGATGTCCGCGGTCGTCGAGCCCACCAGGGTATGCGACGAGTCGAACGTCTCGATGTACGCGGTATTCGGATCGCCAGCATCCCAGCCGACGAGCGCGCTGCTGACCGGAG
>JBOGIZ010000632.1:0-2828 GCA_050747805.1 Vicinamibacterales bacterium
CGGCGGACGCGGGCGCGGAGCCGCGGGCGTCGCCGGCGTGACGCGACAGTTCACATACGCCGAACTCGTCAACGCGCAAGGCGGACTCACGCCGCTGCTGTTTTCGGCGCGTCAGGGAGACGCCGCCGGCGCGGTCGCGCTGATTGAGGCGGGCGCCGACATCAATCGCGTGAGCGGCGGCGACCATACGAGCCCGCTGCTCATGGCGATCATCAATGGCGATTTCGATCTCGCCTCGACGCTGCTCGATCGCGGCGCCGATCCACGCCTCGCGAGCGAAAACGGCGTGACGCCGCTGTACGCGGTCCTCAACATGCAGTGGGCGCCGATGTCGCTCTATCCGCAGCCGCGTGCGTACCTCCAGCAGAAGATCTCGTATCTCGATTTGATGTCGAAGCTGCTCGACAAGGGCGCCGACGTTAACGCCCGGCTGAAGATGAAGGTCTGGTACTCGGAATACAACTTCCCGCTGTCGGGCGTCGACGAGATCGGCGCGACCGCGTTCTGGCGCGCCGCGTATGCCGGCGACGTCGACGGCATGAAGCTCCTCGTCGCGCGCGGCGCCGATCCGAACATTCCGACGATGAAGCCCGCGGGCCGTCCGCGCACGGGCGACGCCGGAGGCAACGAGACGCTCAACGATGTATCGGGACTGCCGCCAGTGCCAACCGGCGGTCCAGGCGTTCCGCCGCTACTCGCCGCGGCGGGCGCGGGTTTTGGCGAAGGCTTCGCCGGCAACTCGCACCACCAGGCGCCGGAAGGCTGGCTGCCGGCGGTCCAGTATCTGGTCGACGTGCTGCATGTCAACGTGAACGCGCGCGATCACGAAGGCAACACCGCGCTGCACGACGCGGCCGCGCGGGGCGACAACGAGATGATTCAGTTCCTCGTCTCGAAAGGCGCAGATCCGAAAGCGCTCAACCGCGCGGGAGAGACGACGGCGGACATGGCCAACAGTCCCGTGTCGCGCGTCGAGCCGTTTCCCGAGACAATCGCACTGCTCGAGAAGCTCGGCGCGAAGAATAATCACCACTGCAAAGCGTGCGGGCAATAGCGGGCCACGGCCACGGCCACGGAATACACGGAATACACGGAATAGAAGGCGGCCACGCAATACAGGGAATCACGGCCACGGATTACACGGAATACGAATGCCGGCCGCGGAATAGAATGCCGTTGTTCACTGCGTGGCAGCGAGGTCGTTTGCTCGCTGCTTCCGATCGTTCGTGAAGATCAGCCTCTGAAAATCTCGTTTCGGACCAAAGTTCAGGAGCAGCGCGACCTCCAGATCGGACGCGCGCAGGTAGTTCATCGTCTGGGCTCGGTGGCGCGGTTCGAGCGCGCTGCACGATTTCACCTCTATCAGCACGAGCCCGTTCACGACGATGTCCGCAAAGAATTCGCCAATCATTCGGCCCCGGAAGTAGACCCGGAACGGCGCCTCTTCGGCGATTTCGAATCCTGCTTCCGTGAGCGCGATCACGAGTGCGCGTTGGCAGACCTTCTCGAGAAATCCATCGCCCAGCTCGTAGTGGGCTTTGTGATACACACCGATGATCCCATCGGTCAGATCGCGATGCAGCAGCGGCGTGTCCGACATACGGTTCGCGGAACGCACGATCCGCGCCGTCGAGAAACCCACTAAAAACGCGCGACTGATGGAGCATCTTCCCGCAAGTCGTCGCAGAATCCGCCAGTCCCGCTGACCGCGACCATCGCAAGAATTGCGGCTATTCCGTGTATTCCGTGTATTCCGTGGCCGACCTAAACTCCGTGTACTCCGTGTATTCCGTGGCCGTGGCCGTACACGCCTCGGTAATTGTCCGGCAGCAAGCTGGCGATCGCGCGCCCGATTGCATCCATCGCTCGCTGGCGGTCGCCGGCTGCGGCGGCAAGAATGGTGTCGGCTCGAAGGGGCGCCCCGATCGCAGCCGTCACGACCGCGGGTTGAAGCTGCGCGCTACCGATGGGGAACAGCATTTCAGATCCGACGATTCCAAGAGGCACGATCCACGTTCCCGGCATCTCGAAATATCGCGCAGCCCCAGGAAGAAATGTCCGCATGTCGGCTGTACGACTGCGCGTGCCCTCTGGAAACAACAGTAGAACATCGCCGGCCGCGAGCCGCTTCAGCGCGGCGTCGATCGACTGGCGAGCGG
Source organism: Vicinamibacterales bacterium (assembly GCA_050747805.1). Classification (GTDB taxonomy): domain Bacteria; phylum Acidobacteriota; class Vicinamibacteria; order Vicinamibacterales; family 2-12-FULL-66-21; genus JAICSD01. The sequence continues at coordinate 2,160 of JBOGIZ010000632.1, forward strand.
CCCGCGCCACTTCGCGCGTGCTCAGGACGGCATCCTCCGACGACACGTCGCTGCTTTGAGGCACTTTGATGGTGCCGAAGCACAGGCTCGAGAATCGGCGCTGACGATCGCTGAACACTTTCGGTCCTGCGATGGCGGTCAGTCGATCTGTCATCTGGGCCGCTCCTGACTGCTGCAAGAGCACCTCAATCACGTTCGCGTCGGCATATGACAGATGATTCGCACAGATGACGATCGGCTCGGCTGAGGCGCCGGCCAGGTGTTCGATGCCCGAAATGCGCGACTCCGGCCGAAGGAAGCGCGCCGCGAGTACGTGGTGGATTCGCTGCGCGACCGGATCGCGCGGATAGTAGCCCCAGCCGATATCCATCGCGAGCTGCGACCGCAGTTCCAGCAGTGCCGCCGGACCGGCCGCGTCCACTTCGCGCAGCAGCTCGGCGCGCACATCCTCTGTCGGAAGCAGATCGTCGTCGCCGAGGAAGTCCACGATTGCCGAAACGAGCCGCGCGGCAGTCACGACATCGTTCACGCCTCGATTGTAGCCAGCTCAACGCTATTCCGTGCATCCCGTGGCGAAGCCCCCTGATCCGTGTAGTCCGTGTATTCCGTGGCCGTGTACTCCGTGGCAGCGGCAGTGATACAGTTTCGCCATTCTGGAGGCTTTCATGC
>JBOGIZ010000633.1:0-14681 GCA_050747805.1 Vicinamibacterales bacterium
CAATCTCGGCAGCGCGCTCTCGTTTGTGCAGGTGCTGCCGGCCGGCGTCTACGTCGCGATGAATGGCCGCCATTTCGCGTGGGACGGCTGTCGCAAGAATCGCGAGACCGGCGTGTTCGAGGCGGGAGAATAAACGCGATGGTGCTTGTCAGACCGTACGCACGCAATCCTCTTCCTTTGCGGCCTTTGCGATCTTTGCGTAGGTACGTCGGGTCAAACTGGCCGCCGCGGGCCGACGTCGATGCAGCCTGATGTCATGACTGTTCGCTTGCGCAGCAAACTGCCATCGGTGGGGACGACGATCTTCACCGTCATGTCGAAGCTCGCGGCGGACGTCGGCGCGATCAACCTGTCCCAGGGCTTTCCTGACTTCGACTGCGATCCGGCGCTCGTGGACGCGGTCGCGCGGCACATGCACGAAAGGCGCAATCAATACGCGCCCATGCAGGGCGTCCCAGCGCTCCGGCAGGCTATCGCCGTCACGTTTCAGGATGTGTACGGCGCGTCGTACGACGCCGACGCCGAGATCACCGTCACGTCGGGCGGCACCGAAGCGCTCTTCGACGCGATCGCGGCGGTCGTGCATCCGGGCGACGAGGTGATCGTCTTCGAGCCCTGCTACGACTCGTATGTGCCCGCCATCGAAATCAACGGCGGCCGCGCGGTCGTGGTGTCGATGCGCTATCCCGAGTACACGATTCCGTGGGACGAAGTGCGCGCCGCGGTGAACGAGCGGACGCGGATGATCGTGATCAACTCGCCGCACAATCCGACCGCGACCATTCTCGGTCCGTCGGATCTGGCCGAACTCTCGCGTACCGTTGCCGGCACCGACATCACGATCCTGAGCGACGAGGTGTACGAGCACATCATCTTCGACCACGTGCGCCACGAGAGCATGGCCCGCGAGCCGTCGCTCCGCGCGCGCAGCTTCATCGTCGGATCGTTCGGCAAGACTTTCCACGTGACGGGTTGGAAGGTCGGCTACGTGGCGGCGCCGGCGTCGCTGACTGCGGAATTCCGGAAGGTGCACCAGTTCGTCACGTTCGCGACGAACACGCCGGTGCAGTACGCGCTCGCGGAATTCCTCGCGGATTCACGCAACTACCGGGAGCTGGCCGCCTTCTACGAGCGCAAGCGCGATCTGTTTCTGGACCTCATCGCCGGCTCGCGCTGGAAGCCGCTCCCTTCGCGCGGCACCTACTTTCAGCTGCTCGACTATTCGGCGATCACGGATGAAAAAGACGCCGACTTCGCGATCCGGCTCACGAAGGAGCACGGCGTCGCATCGATCCCGACGTCGGCGTTTCTCTACAAGCAGCCCGCGCCGCCGGTCCTGCGATTCTGCTTCGCGAAGAAGGATGAGACTCTGGAAGCGGCCGCGGCGCGGCTCCGCGGTTTGTAGGAAGCCGCGTCAATCTGTGCACTGACCGCCTGCACGATCATCACGCATCCGCCAACACTCAGCGTCGAGCAGCAGCACGCCGCGTTTGAGATCGACCACACCCTTGACCATGTCGCCGAAGCGACCGGCAGTATTTTGACGGACATCCTCGATGGTGATCGTTTCCTGACTTGTGACTCGAGGATCGGTGAGCGCGCGATTGTGCCGTATCGTGCGGGTCCGTCTCGGCGGAGGCTCTTAACCCGCACGCTGTGATTTCCTGTCCGGTGGCGCGAATCATCCTGTACAACGGCGCGATTGGCGCGTCGTTCGGCCCGGGAGGGCCGGCATGACCGCGAATCAGACCGAGTTCGTCGCGCTGCTCGACCAGCACGCCGGGATCCTGCGCAAGGTGGCGGCGACCTACGCCTGGCACATCTCCGATCGGCGCGACTTGATGCAGGAAATGACCCTGCAGCTCTGGAAGGCCTGGCCGAGGTACGACGCGGCGCGTCCGTTCGCAACGTGGATGTACCGCATCGCGCTGAACGTTGGAATCTCTTTCGTTCGGCGCGCTGGTCACCCGGCCCGCCAGGCCGTGTCTCTTCACGACGCCGGCATCGATCCGATCGATCCGGCCGCGCCTGACGATGGGCCCGACGAGCGCATCGAGCAGCTTCACGGCGTGATTCAGGGCCTTGGGCCGCTCGATCGCGCGCTGCTGCTGCTCTATCTCGAAGAGCGCAGCTATCGCGAGATCGCCGACGTCCTGGGGATCTCGGAGACCAACGTGGGGACGAAGATCAATCGCCTCAAGCAGCGCGTGCGCGAGGCCATGGCATCCGATGCCGTTTCCGGCCCGCGACTGGGCTGACGACAGGAGTGGTGCGACGATGGAACTGGATGAACTGAAATCGGCGTGGCAGGCCCTCGACCGGCGGCTGGCAGACACCCACGCGTTGAATCTGCACGTGTACCAAGAGCGGCGAGTGGACGATGCGCGGGCGCGGCTGCGGCCGTTGTCGTGGGGCCAGCGCGTGCAGATCCCGCTCGGGCTCGTCACGATTGCGGTCGCGGCGATCTTCTGGATCGCCCATTTGCACCAGGCCGGCCTTCTCGTCTCCGGCATCGCCGTGCAGGCATACGGCATCGCGCTCGTGGTTCATGCCGCGCGCGTGCTGACGTTGATCCGCCAAATCGATCAAGCGGCGCCGGTCGTGGCGGTCCAGCGCCAGATGGCGGAGTTGCGCCGCGCTTACGCGAGTGGCAACTGGCAGCTCGGGCTCGCGTGGTGGTTTCTGTGGATTCCGCTGTTCCTGATGCTGATCGCAGTCGTGAGCGGCGTGGATCTGTCGGTCCGGGCGCCGTCCTTCGTGTGGATCAGCGTGGCGATCGGCGTCGCGGGTCTCGTCGCGAGCTGGCGGCTGCACCGATGGGCCCATCGCCCCGGGCAGGCGGGATTTGGCGCGGCGTTCGTCGACAGCCTCGCCGGCCGCAGCATCGTGCGCGCGCAGGCCATCATCGACGACCTCGCGCGGTTCGAGCAGAAGTAGGTTCGATCGAGTCGATCGACTTCACGACTTCGGGGCCGACGTACGCCCCGGGGACGGACTGGTGCTACGCGTCTCCCGGAAGCTCATCATCGTGTCCGGCACGTCACGGTCGCTTCTCGGCGAAGTACACACGCCGGTCGTTCCAGCCCCAAGACGCAGCGAGCGGTACGGGCGGCCGAAGAACATGGTGCGCCACGTAATCGGCGCCGAACGACGCGGCGCTGACGGGCGCGACCACGAAGCCCGGCGCCGCGAGGCGGTTGGCGAAGTCGGCGCCGTAATTCCGGACGTGGTCCGGCTGCCCGTACTCTCGCGCGCGATATTCAGCCGAAGCGATCTGCGGATCCTCGTACGTCTCGATGCCGGCGTCGCTCTGCGGCACCGTCACGATCGCGGTGCCACCCGGCCTCAACAGCCGATGAATCTCTCCTATCGCGGCGCGATCGTCTGGAATGTGCTCCAGCACGTCGCAGCACACGACAAGATCGAACGTGCCGGCGAGAAACGGCATACACGTCGCATCCGCACGGGCATCGCACGCGATCGGAATGAGCTCGCTCCGCACGTAGCGCCGGGCCCGCGTCGCCAGCAGCAAGCCCAGGCAGTATTCGACTGACATGTGCAGCACGCGCGCGCCGTCAACGGGGGCACGGCGCCCGATCGGCAGCTCGGCCAACGCCGAGGCGATCAATCGATGTCGAACCTGGGAGCCGCATTTCGGACACAGCACGAACTTGTGGACATACGTAAGAAACCGCCGTCCGCGCCACCCGCAGATGTTGCACGCATGCCGGCGCGGGCGCGTGAGGAGCACGTCGCGGTACAGGTGGTACCGCAGCAGGCCGACCGGACGGCTATGTCGCAGTCTTGTCAGCACGTCATCTCCGCGCACGGAGCCACGTGACGCCGCCTCCAACAGACAGCAGTCCCAGCGCGCCGAGAAGAATCGTCTTGATCCATCGCGCCGTCCAGCTATCGATGGCCGCTCCGGTCGGATTGAGCTTCGAGTAGATCACCGGGACGATGTCGCCGATCTTGCGCGACGAGGAGCGTGCGGCGTCGGACGCGGTGAAATCGAGCTCAGCGCCCGTAGCGGTCTTGAACCGCACGAGCGGGACGAAGACGGTGGACCCCTCCGAACGATGCGGCAGCAGCGCGACGACCGTGCCGGTGGTACGGACGGCGCCGGCGCGCATCGCGTGCTCGCGGCGCTCAACGAGCCCCATCACGACGAACAGGCAGAGTCCGACCGCGACAAGCACGAAACCGACGAACGCCGGCGCGGCACGAGAGGAACCGGACGGAGAAGCGGAATCGGGCACGGCGTTCGACGCTGCGACTCGAAAGCACCAGTCGCGGAAAGTGAGTACAATCTAGCATCGATCGCCCCTCCGCGACGCTGCTCCGGCGAGTGACGACGACGCTCCGCAATGCGTTCCTGTCGCCCGGGGCGCGCAGATTCGGTTTTCGCTTTTCGCTGGACTACCTTCGCATCAGCACCCGCGTCGCCCGCCACTGGGGACACACGGGGCCCGGTGAGATGCGGCTTCTCGGCAACCGCGTCCAGTACCCGAACCAGAGCCACGCGGTGTTCCTTCTGCACGAGCTGTTCGTCAACCTGGCATACGGGTTCGATGTGACATCGGCCGCGCCTCGCATCGTCGACTGCGGCGCGAACATCGGCATGTCGATCCTCTTCTTCAAACTGTGGGCGCCGGACGCGACGATCGTGGCGATCGAGCCCGATGTCGCCGCATTCCGCTATCTGCAGGATCTGGTAACGCTGAACGGTCTGCGGAACGTCGAATTGATCAACGCCGCCATCGCGCGCCAGCGCGGGTTCGCCGCGTTCTACACGACATCCGGCGATGCCGCCAGCATCGCGTCAAGCCTTCAGAGCGGTTGGGGAGGCGCGGGTCAGACAACCGTCAGGACGCTTCCGCTGTCCGATCTGATTGATGCTCCGATCGATTTCCTCAAGCTTGATATCGAGGGCTCCGAGTACGAGGCGATCGATGACATGGAGTCGAGCGGCCGGCTGAGCTCAATCCACGCGATGGCGGTCGAGTGCCATGATCTGACCGCAGACGACGGACCGCGTCTGAGGCTCCTGAAGCAACTCGAGCATGCCGGGTTCGGCGTATCGACCATCTCTCAAGACGGCCGCGTCACGGTACTGCGCGCGGCGCGCGCGAACGGGGCGCCGCGAGGCGTGTCATGACGTGCATCACCCAACGACGGTTGTCGTCAGTGCGGGCGGTCAGCCGACCTTGACCCCCACCGGACAGGTCACGCCCGTGCCGCCCAGTCCGCAGTAGCCGTCGGGATTCTTCGACAGATATTGCTGGTGATAGTCTTCGGCGAAATAGAATTCCGGCGCCGGCAGGATCTCGGTCGTAATCGCGCCGTAGCCCGCCTTGCCGAGCCCGCGTTGAAATTCGTCGCGCGTCCGTTCCGCAGCGGCGCGCTGCGCCTCGTTGTAATAGTAGATGCCCGAGCGGTACTGCGTGCCGGCGTCGTTTCCCTGCCGCATGCCCTGGGTCGGATCGTGACTCTCCCAGAACACTTTCAGCAGCTCGTCGTACGAAATCTTTTTGGGATCGAAGACCACGAGCACGGCCTCCGCGTGACCGGTCATGCCCGAGCAGACTTCGCGATACGTCGGATTTGGCGTAAAACCGGCCGCGTAACCGACGGCCGTCGTGAACACACCGGGTAGCTGCCAAAACTTGCGCTCCGCTCCCCAGAAACAGCCGAGCGCGAACATCGCGCGCTCCAGGCCGGGCGGATAAGGCCCTGGGAGCGTCGACCCGAGCACGTGATGTGTCTCCGGCACGGGCATCCTCTCGGCGCGCCCTTTGAGCGCCCCTTCCGGCGTCGGCATCGTCGATTTATTCTCAAACATGGTGTCCTGCTCGATGATGACGTTATGCCTTCGGATCGAACCGCAGCACCGCGCCATTGATGCAGTAGCGCTGATGGGTTGGCGGAGGACCATCGGGAAAGACATGGCCCAGGTGGCCGCCGCACTCCGCGCAGTGCACTTCCGTCCGCGTCATACCGTAGGCGCGATCGACGGTCGTGCTGATCGAGCCGGGCCGCGGCGCGAAGAAGCTCGGCCAGCCGGTGCCCGAATTGAACTTCGCCTCGTTCGTGAAGAGCTCATTGCCGCAACCGGCGCAATAGAACGTTCCCGCGCGCTTTTCAGTATTGAGGGCGCAGCTTCCCGGACGCTCGGTGGCGTGCTCGCGCAGGATCTGATACTGCTCGGGCGTCAGAATCCGGCGCCATTCCTCGTCGGTCTTCTGCACAGGGAACGTCGTGTCCATCCAGACGACATTAACATGCCTACCATCCGCCGAGCGCATGCTTCCAGTCCACGCCGAACTTCGGGTGCTTGCGCGTTCCCTGGATGTGAATCGGCAGCACGGCGCCCGAGCCGTTGTGACGAAAGAGCGGATCAAACGGCTTCAGCAGCAACCCTTTCCAGCCGCCCGCGGCTTTCGAAATCGACGCGTCCATCGCCATCGTCCCGTCGAAATCGATTCGCCCCGTCCGCAGACCATAGCGTCCGGACAGATGGATGCCGGCGCCCGGCACGTTGAACGTCAGCGGATCGAAATGGACGCGGCTGTCCTTGAGCGTGAACTTTCCACGCATGTCAGTGAACACGCGGCCGGCGCCGTCGGGATTTCCGCGGCTTCGCCGGCTGAGCATCACTACTTTCTCTTGAACCGCGCGATCCGTGAAGCGGGCGTCGCCGAGCACAAATTGTCCATCGAGCTGGAGGCGATCGGCCACATCCTCCTTCCCAGGCGGCAGCACGATGCTCGTCTGGAGTGAGATCGAGCCGGTCATCGCGGGCCGCGGATTGTCGACCGCGACTCGCAACACGTCTTCGAGGCGGCCGTGCTTCACATCGGCGTCGATGGTGACGGTCCGTCCCTTGACGCCAGGCGTCGCGAGAACACCGCCCGATGCCGTCAACTCACTCTTGCCGAGCGTCGCTTCAATCTCCTTCAGATAGGTGTCGCCGTTCGTGCCGTCCACGAGCACATGAAAGCGCGTGTCGAGCGGAACAGGCAGACCAGCTCCCGTCACTTGAAAATCCGGCGTGCGCGTCGTGCCGCGGACGTCGATCTGATCCAGCTCGCCGCCAAATTGACCCGTTGAGTCGAGCGTCCCGCCGATGCCGTGGATCGTCGACAGATCCGCGTGCTTGAAATCGTAGCTGCCATCGATTGGGGTGGCGCCCGGATCGTCGGCGACCCATGGACCAAATGTGCCCGTCGTCTGAACCTCGCCTCGCGGGATTGGATTGGTGAGCGTCGCGCGAAACGGGAGGGCGCGTTTGAAGCCGACCGATTCCATCTCGAGATGGTGAATCGTGAAGATCTTCACCGGCTTGCGGGAATCGTTGGGCACGAGGACGAGCTGCGCATTGTCCGATAGGAGATGGTCGATGAGGACGGGGCCACCGAAGTTCTGATCGGTCCCCGCGGCCGGTTCACCCCCGTGGGGCGCCTTCGGCGGGATCGTAATCTGCAGTCCGTGCAGCTCGACGTACGAGAAGCGATGCTGACGCCGCAGCATGCCGAAAATGCCGCCCGCCACCTCGAACTCGTTGATGTGAATGAGCGGCGCGGGCTGCTGCTGATTGTGCAGACGGAGGGTAAGGCCGCTGCCATGGATCCGCAGACGCGGGAAGATTTTGACGTCGAGGCTCTGCAGCGTGACGTCCGCATCCAGTTCGCGATCGAGTGCGCTGATGAGCTTGTTCCGGACGAGGGGAGCGCGCGACGTCACCCGGACGGCGATCAGAAGTCCGACCAGCACGCCTGCGACGATCACGATGGGCCAGCGGGCGTATTTCATGCGAAGGACATCAAATGCAACCTCTACGCCGGTGCGACGTGTGCGGCAGCGCTCAAGCGCGTTCCGTTCTCTCCGCGTCAGGGAGAAGCGCGACGGTGCCGTATTCCCCCAACGGATCGCGCTGTCCGGTCAGCGGCACGATCGATCGCCGAACCGATTCGGCATACGTTCGAAAACCCGCGGCGGTCGTCTCGAACGTCGGCCAGAGCTGCGGGTGGATTTCGACGATCGCTGGAACGGGCAGCTCGGTGAGCAATGCGCGCGCACCGCGCAGTACATTCAGCTCGGCGCCCTCGACGTCCATGATGATGAGGGACGGGCGAATCGTCCGGTCTGAGCAATAACCATCCAGCGACACGACGCTGACGTCGATACTGCGTGCGTGGTTGCTGATCGCGTTGGGAGCGCCCAATCGGCTGAGGCCGCTCGTGTCCTCGCCGCCAAAGAACGCGGCGACGCCGGGCGCATCGGCGACGGCGAACGCCTCGACGATGACTCTGCCTTCGAGGCGGTTCAAGCGCACGTTCGTCGTGAGCACATCGCGTGCAAGTGGGTTCGGCTCGAACGCCATCACCCGTCCGCTGGGCCCGACCCAGAGCGCCGCCTGCAGGGCATAGAAACCCACGTGCGCGCCGACATCGATGACGACGTCGCCTTCGCGCGCGATCGAGCGCGCATAGCGGACGACGTCTGCTTCGTAGGCCGCGTGGCGAATCCAGCGGCAGCGCGGATCGAGCTTCAGCATCGTTCCGTCCGGCAGGCGCCACGGCACGCCGGAATGGCCGCTCAACTGCCACAGCACCCACGCGTACAAGCGCTGGAGCACTTACTGGGCCTTCAGGATGCGCCGGACGGCGCCGTGCGCGAGCACGACGGCGGGTTGACGCTGGAGCGCTTCATAGTAGCGACGCGCGAACAGGGTGCCGGTTTCGGAGGGAATGAGCAGTCGGTCAACCTGCTCGACGAGCGTGCGCGCATCGCTTTCGCTGGCCGCGCCTTCGGCCGCGGCGGTCTCATCGATGCGGACGACGAGCTCGGAAATCTGATGCAGCCACGCGAACCACGGATCGCTGATCACGAGCTGCAGCAAGGCGCCCGAAGATGCCACACGTCCCCGGTCCAGCTCATATGCGGCGCGGGCATCGTCGAGCAGCGCCTTGTGCAGCGCGATCAGCCCCGAGCGCAGCTCCTTTAGACGCGCGCGGCTTTCCGCGGAGAGCGACGGCGGGGACGCCGCGGCGTCCTCGGGCGGCGATGGCGTTGCCAGCAGCGACTGGAGGTCCAGCGGTGCGGTGGTCATCTGAATGGAGCCGTCGCGCGCGCGGGGCCATTCACCACGCGGGCGATCCCAGTACAGCTCGATGCCATTGCCGTCGGGATCGGCGAGATAGAGCGCCTCGCTGACGCCGTGATCGGACGCGCCCTGCAGCGAAATCCCCGCCTGCGTCAGACGCCGGAGCGCGTCGGCGAGCGAGCCGCGATCCGGATAGCGAATCGCCACGTGGTAGAGGCCCGTCGAACCGGGCGGAGGCGGCTGACCACCGCTGCTCTCCCACGTGTTCAGTCCAATGTGATGGTGATAGCCACCGGCGCTCACGAACGCCGCCGATGCGCCCATGCGTGCAACGATCTCGAATCCCAGCACGCCGGAATAAAACTGCACCGCTCGATCCAAGTCGGCGACTTTCAAGTGCACGTGCCCGATGGTGACGCGGGGATCGATCGGGTTCGCCATCAATGCATCATCGCACGGCCACGGATTACACGGAATACACGGACCACGGATCACGGCGACAGAAATTCGCGCAGCAGGTTGCAGGCGACGCGCATTCGGTAGTGCGCGGTCGACCTGAGATCGTCGATGGGCGCGAGTTCCGAGGCCAGCGTCTCAGCCGCACGATCGAGCGTCGCGGCGTCGAGGCGGCTGCCGCGGATCGCATCTTCGGTGCGGACCGCACGAAGCACGGTGGGGGCCACGCTGCCAAGCGCAATCCGGACGTCGCGAACGACGCCCTCATCGGCGAGCAGCGATCCGGCGAAACAGATCTTCGAAATCGCCTGCGCGCGGCGCGTGCCCACCTTGCGGTAGTAATCGCGCCAGCGCTCGGCCGCGGGCGCGACCGCGCGCGGAAGCCGCACGCGCGCGATCACTTCACCGGGATGTATGTCCGTCTCCTTGTAGGCGGTATGGAAGCGCGCGTAGGGCACGCGCCGAACGCCGTCGAGCGACTGCAGTTCGATCTCCGCCGCGTACACGAGGAGAACGGGCGGCGTATCGGCGGCCGGCGATGCGTTGGCGATGTTGCCGCCGATCGTGCCGCGGTTCTGCGTCGCGACGCCGCCCGTTTCCGATGCCGCGATCGGCAGCAGCGGAAAATCGCGCACGAGTGCCGGCGAGCGGCGAATGTCAGTATAGGTCGTGAGCGCACCGATTGACACGCCCGCCGGCGTTTCAGAAATGCCGCGCAGCTCGTCGCAGCCCCACAGGCTGACGTAGCGTCCGGCTGGAAGCCGACCGGCTTCAAGCAGAACCATCAGATCCGTGCCGCCCGCGAACGGACGCGCGGACGGATCGCCGGCGAGCATCTCGAGCGCCTCGCGAACCGATCCAGGTGTCAGCAGCTCGTATCGATCGAGCCGCGGGATCACCGGGACGCTCCCTGCTTGCGGCAGGCGCCGAGCACCGCTTCGAAGATCCGCATGTAACCGGTACAGCGGCAGAGATTGCCGGCAAGCGCGACGCGGATGTCCTCCTCGCGAGGCTCTGGAGTTCTCGACAGCAACTCGTACGCGGCTAGCACCATTCCCGGCGTACAGATGCCGCACTGCGCAGCGCCGCACTCGAGAAACGCCTCCTGGATCGCGTGCAGCTCGCCGTCGCCGGCCACACCTTCAATCGTGGTGATGGCCGCGCCGGCCGCGTGTGCGAGCGGTGTCAGGCAGCTGTTCACGAGGCGGCCATCCAGAATTACGCCGCACGCGCCGCATTCCCCCTCGCCGCATCCCTCTTTCGCGCCCGTCAGTCCGAATCTCCGCAGCGCGTCGAGCAGCCGCGTCATCGGATGCCCCTCGAGCACCGCGCCGTGGCCATTGATGACGCACGTCAGCCGATGAGGCGCGTCATCCACGATTCTTCTCCGCTGCCGCCATCAGACGCTCCGGCACCAGCGGCAGCGCGGTGACGTCGACGCCGGTGGCGAAGGCGACGGCATTGAAGATCGCCGGCGCCGGACCGTCCATTGGCAGCTCGCCGATGCCTTTCGCCCCGCCAGGGCCGTGGATGTACGGCATCTCTTCGAAATACACGCGGATCGGAGGAAGATCCATCGACGTGGGCATGATGTAGTTCGTCATCTGCGCGTTCGCCATCCGTCCTTCGCGCCAGACGACGTCCTCGTACAGCGCCCAGCCGATGGCCTGCGCGACGCCGCCTTCGATCTGACCGATCGCGAGCGTCGGATTGATCACCTTGCCGACTTCCTGCACGGCAACGAAGTCGTCCACGCGGATCTCCCAGGTCAAGGTGTCAACCGATACCTCGGCGACGTACGCGGCCCACGCGTAGGTGCCGTACGCATCGCCCAGGTACTTCTCATCGTCCCAGCGCACTCCCGACGGCGGCGCGTACTGGCTCGACGCGCGCAGCGCGCCGAAGCGATCCACATAACGCTCGACGGCTTGACGGAATTCCCGGCGCGCATAGACCGCCGACAGCAGCCCGGAATCGAGCAGCGCCCGCCGGATGCCGAGCGCAGCGGATTCGACCAGTTTGCCGACAACCATGCACGTCCGTGACGCGACGGTCGGGCCGCTGTTGGGCACGCACGACGTGTCCGGCTGCGCGATCTCCACATCATCTGGATCGATGCCGAGGGCGTCCGCCGCGATCTGGGAAAAAATCGTGTTCGTGCCCTGGCCGATTTCCGTGCTCGCCGCGAGCACGGCGATCGTGCCGTCGCGCCGGCCTTCGACCGTGACAGTCGACGCCAGGTGCACTTCGCCAGATCCCGTGAATCCCGCGCCGTGCATGAACGTGGCGAGTCCGATCCCTTTCTTGACGATCGCCGACTCGTTCTCCTGAGCGAACCGCGCCCGCTTCGCGGAATAATTCGAAAGCGCGAGCGCGCGATCGAGGAGTGCGGCTATGTTGACGGGCTCCGCGACGGTCTGGCCGACGGCAAGCGTGTCACCCTGTCGGACAAAGTTGCGCCGGCGCAATTCGTCGGGGCTCAGGCCCACCGCCGCGGCGACGTTGTCGAGATGACGTTCCAGGGCGAAGATGCTCTGTGGCGCGCCGAATCCACGAAAGGCGCCGTGCGGAGGCGCGTTCGTCGCGACGGCGCGGCCGCGCACGCGCACGTTCGGGCAGGCGTACGGTCCTGCCGCGTGGATCGTTCCGCGCGAGAGCACGACCGGCGACAGGGTGCAGTACGCACCACCGTCGATCGTGAAATCGATGTCCATCGCGAGGAGCCGCCCGTCCCGCGACACGGCGGTCCGATGTTTCGTACGCGATGGATGCCGTTTCGTGGTCGCCGCCATGTCTTCGCTGCGGCTATAGATGATCTTGACTGGACGGCCGCTCTTCCATGCGAGCAGCGCGGCGTGGCCCGCGATCATCGACGGATATTCTTCCTTGCCGCCGAATCCGCCGCCAGTCTCCATCTGCACGACACGCACCTTCTCGGGCGGCAGGTTGAGCAGCGCGCCGAGCGCGGTGTGAATGTAGTACGGGCACTGCATCGATCCCCACACTGTCACGCCGCGCGCCGGATCCGCGACCGCCAGCATGCCATTCGGCTCGATGTAGAGCTGCTCCTGGGCGCCCGTCTCGTATTCCCCTTCAACAATAACCGGCGCGTCGGCACACGCGGCATCGACATCGCCCTTGTTGACGGTATAACGCTTGAAGATGTTGTCGGCGCCCCACACGATCTCGCGCTGCGACAGCGCGTCGTCGATTGAAAAGACGGGCGCGAGCGGCTCGACGTCGACGTGCACGTGCCGGCGCGCTTCATCCGCGCGTGCCCGATCGGCGTGGGCGACGAGAGCGATCGGCTCTTCGGGATGATTGATGACGTCTGAGGCGAGATACGGCTGGTCGTCCTCGATCAGCCTGACGCGATTGACGCCGGGAATATCGGCCGCCGTGACGACAACGAACTCGCGCCAGTCGATTGCAGGATCGAATCGGATGCCCTTGATGCGGCCGCGCGCGACGGCGCTTCGAACGGTGACGCCGTGCAGCAGTCCGGCGGGCGAGATGTCGTCGACGTATAACGCCTGCCCGGTCACTTTCGCGCGGCCCTCCTTGCGTCGGACCGAGCGGCCGATCTGCGCGACGGACATGGACGGATTGTAGTGTACCGGTCAGGCTCGCCGGAGCACCCAGGCCGCGCCCCAACCGAGCAGGATCAGCGCCCCGAGGACCGAGAGGGCATAGTGGCTGCCGTACGTCGCCGTCGGGAAATGATTGCTGATCATGATGAACGTCGTCGGAACGGCGAGAAATGTGTTGTGCTTCGATCGCTGCTTCGCGCCCGCGCCGAGCGACGGATCGATCGTCTCGCCGCGCGCGGCTGCCGCAATCATGCGCCGCTGCGGCGGCAGGATGCGCATCCACACGTTCGTGGCCATGATGGTGCCAAAGAGCGCGCCAACGTGAATGTAGGCGGCCCGCGCCGGCAGCGCGAGCATCAGTCCGCACGCCAGCGCGAGAATGAGAACGAAACCGACAAGCGCGAAGGCCGCTTCGCGATCCACGAGCGATGTGCGCGCAAGCGCGTCGTACACCGACCAGCCGACGACGACCGCGGCGATTCCCACCCCAATGGCCTCCGCCGTCGAGAATCTCGGATCGATCGGGTCAACCATCAAGCCGCCGGCGTAATACACGATCACCAGCAGCGTCAGGCCGCTCACAAGCGTCGCGAGCGCTTCCCACCGGAACCAGTGGACGTCGCCAGGCGCCACCGCCAGCGTCTTCTGTTTGACGACCGTGTAGAAACCGCCGCTGTGGACCATCCACACGCCCTCCGTTCCGCCCCGCTGCTCGAGTTTGCGGAGCTGCCCGTCGAGCCATGTGAAGTAGTACGTCGAGCCGACCCACAGAATCGCGGCGAAGACGTGCGTCCAGCGCACGAACAGGTTCAGCCACTCGGAGAGGTTCGTGCTCATTGCGGTGATGCTCGAATCCCTAATCCCTAATCCTTGAATTGCGAATCGCGAATCCTAAATCCTGAATGGAATCGCGCCGCTCACGTTCCGCGGTACGTGGAATAGGCGAACGGGCTCACGAGGAGCGGCACATGATAGTGCGCGGCGCGGTCGGCGTCGGCGGCGATGAAATCGATTTGGATGCGGCCGTAGAACGAGTCGACGCCGCGGGCGCGAAAATAGGCGCCGGTATCGACGATCAGGCGGTACTCGCCGGCGTCGAGTCCGAGGTCCGAAGCGGCGAAATCAAGAACGCGACCGTCACGGTTGGTGACCGTTCGGCCCACCTCCATCCATCGGCTGTCCGCACGGCGATACAGCTCCACGGCGACGCCGGCCGCCGGCCGTCCGACGGACGTGTCGAGGACGTGGGTTGAAATCGTCATCCGATCAGTCTCTGCAGGCGGAGCTGCGTAATCTTGCGGTGCTCGGCGGCGGCGGTCCGCAGTTCCGTGGCGGGATCGTTTTGAAGACGGTCGCGGAGATTCACGACGATGTCTGGCGCCGATCGACCCGCGGCGGCGACGATGAACATGTGTCCGAATCGCTGCTCGTACTCGCGGTTGCCTTCGTCGAGCGCGCGCCGGACGGCCGCGTCGGCGGTGTGCACACCGGACTGCTCGAGCGCCGACGAGTCGCTGGCCGCCGGCGAC
>JBOGIZ010000634.1:0-3534 GCA_050747805.1 Vicinamibacterales bacterium
GAGTTCATCTATCTGTGCGCGGATTTCGTGCAGATCGCGCACCGCGGCGTCGAGGCGCTTATGTAGCGTTTCGAGCCGCGCTCCGCCTCCGATTGTTTCCCGATCCGTCACCTTCGGCACGAAACACTCCTCCGACCCGCCGCATTGCAGGATTAATGCCTTCTCAAATACGCTCGCGCTCGAGCGCCAGCCGGAGCCGCGCCTTCTCGATCTTGCCCATCGCGTTTCGCGGCAGCCGGTCGAGCTGGTGAAGGACCGTAGGCAGCTTGTATGGCGCAACGCGATCGCGGAGCCACTCGCGCAGAGGCTCGAGCTGCAGCTCGACCGCGTCATGCAGCTCGACGACGGCGGCCACGCGCTCGCCCCAGTCCTCATCCGCAACGCCGACGACGGCGCAGTCGCGAATCGAAGGATGTGTGCGCAAGGCGTTCTCGATCTCGATCGCGGCTACTTTGTAGCCGCCCGTCTTGATGATGTCGATCGATTCGCGCCCGAGCAGGCGGTACGCGCCGTCTTCGACGATCGCGACGTCGCCGGTACGGAACCAGCCGTCGCGGAAGGCGTCGCGCGTCTCCTCTGGGCGCCGCCAGTACTCGCGGAACACCGCGGGCCCGCGCACTTCGAGCGTGCCGGCGACGCCCTCCGGCACGGCGCTTCCGGCCTCGTCGACCAGGCGAACGTCGACGCCGGGGAGCGGCGCGCCGACGAACCCGGCGCGGCGCGTCCCGTGCAGCGGATTCGAGAGCGCCATGCCGATTTCCGTCATGCCGTACCGCTCGAGCAGCGTCTGGCCCGTGATCTCGCGCCAGCGTTCGAGCGTCGCGACAGGCAGCGACGACGAGCCGGACATCATCAGCCGGATACGCCTCGCGCCAGCGGCTCGATGCCGCCTGAGCGCCGCGCTGGCGGCGTCCCACGATTGAATCAAGCGTGCGTACATGGTCGGCACGGCGCTGAACACCGTGATTTCGCCGGACGCGAGCCGCTCCCAGACGGATTCGGCATCGAACTGCGGAAGGATGTGGCACGCGGCGCCGGAGGCGATCGCGCATCCGAGCACATTTACGACGCCGTGCACGTGATGGAGCGGAAGCGCGAGCAGCGCCGTGTCGTCCGCCGACCATTCCCACGCGTCCACGAGCGCGCCCACCTGCGCGCGAAGACTGCCGTGCGTCGTCACCACGCCTTTCGGCTGGCCGGTGGTCCCGCTCGTGTAAATGATCAGCGCGCGCCGCTCGGCCGAGAGCGCGGGATCGCTCCATTCGTCGTCGTCGGACGCGAGCAGATCGGCGGTGGGAAAAAACTGTGCGCCCGCGGCCGCTGCGATGGCCGATAGCTCGGCGCCGTGTACGCCTCCGCCGACGACGATCGACGCGCCCGCGTCGCGCACGACGTAGTCGAGTTCGGCCGGGGGATGAGACACCGCGAGCGGCACCGCGATTCCGCCCGCGCGCCAGATTGCACGCTGAATCGTGACGTAGGCGAAGCTCGGCGGCACGCGGAAGGCGACGCGCCGTTCCTCGAGTTCGCGCGTGTGCGATCCTGCTGTGCGCACGAGCGCCGCAGCGACACGCGCGGAGATCGCATCGAGGTCGCCGTACGTAAACACGCCGTCCGCGGCGACGATGGCAATTGAAGAAGGCGAGGGCACGAACATCAGCGTACCCGCAGTCTGGGGCTGGATGAGAGTATCTGGTTAGCGCGGTGCCGCGCCGACGGCGCATTTCGCTGTGGAATCCCGCTCCGCGCGCCCGAACAACGCTCTGCCGCGGATCTTGTCGGCGGCGTCGGGGGGCCCCGGAATCCTCGCGTGGTACACCCCTTCGGATCTCTGGCCGCTCCAGAGCGGTTTTCCATCTGACGCTCCCGCGGCCGGCTCCGAGTGATTCCTCCGCGAAACATGCATCAGCGCAGCGAGTACGCTAACCGGCCAGGCCTAGGATTGTTTATCCTCAACGATCCCAGCCGTCCCAGTCGAGTCGGTACTTGTGACGAAGGTCGCGGACTTCCCCTGGGAAGACACCGGCACGGCGGGCGGCCTCGTCCGCGTTGACCATCGCCGCGCCGATTTTCGTCGTCGCCTGCACGAGATCTGCCGTCCAGTCGCGGCAGTCGACGACGTTGGCTTTCACCAGTGGTGCGCCGTTCCAGAAGCCGAACCACTCGCGGTCGGCGCCTTGGGAGGTTGGAGCAGCGTTGCACGATTGTTTAAAGCGGCCCCAGGCAGTGTCGATCTGGTCGGAGGCCACGGCGAGCTGCCGCAGCGATCGGTCGAGCGCCGCGACGGCTTCCGCGTGAGCGGCGTCTGGATCGCTGCCGGGCATCAGAGGCAGACCTGCCGCGTGAGCGGACAGCCCGAGCGCGGCGTTCGCCGGAGACGTGAGCATCGCGTGCACATGATCGGACGCGAGCGCGAATCCGATAGAGGCCGCGCTTCCGACCTTCATCGTGTTCACGCCGACGACGTGCCCACTCCGATCGAGCAGGGGCCCTCCGCTGTTGCCGGGATTGATGGCGGCGTCGGTCTGCAGCAACAAGACGCCGTTGTCCTGACGCAGTGCGCTGACGATGCCGCGCGTCACCGTATTCTGCAGCACGCCGAGCGCCGATCCGATCGCGACGACTTCTTCTCCGGGCCGTACGCCTGCAACATTCGAAAGGTGGAGCACCGTCGAGCCTTCGGACCCGGGCGTTGGCCGCAGCAGCGCGAGATCGACGTTCGATGGAATGCTCACGACGTTCGCCGATCCGGTGCGGCCGTTCGAGAACGTGATTTTCACCAGCGTCGATCCGCGGACGACGTGGGCGTTCGTCACGATGGCGTCGCTGCGGACGAAGAAGCCCGAACCGCGCGCCGAGTCGGACTGAATCGCGACGACGGCGGGCGTGGCGGCTGCGATCATGTCCTCGAGTCCGGCCGGCGCAGTGGTGGAGACGGGATCGAGCGGCGCGGTCGCCGCGGGGGCGTCAATCCCGGGCGGCAGCGGCGCGGAGGGTGCGGACAACGGATCCGGCGCGGGCGCCGCGGTCGGCGTGGCGATGATTTTCACGGGTGACGACGCGGCGTCGGCGGCCGTCGTGAGGGGCGTGCGAGGCGCGTCCAGTGCGTGCCGCTGGCCGAGGACGAAGGCGAGCGCGCCGACGAGCGCGACGATGAGGACGCCCATTGCGGCGACGGTGAGACGCGAGACGCCGGCCGGCTCATGGGGCGGCAGCGCGACGTCCGGCGCATGCGCGATCGGCTCGGGCCGTTCTGCGCCGCAGCGGCACTTCGAGACGGCCGGCGGCACGAGCCGTCCGCACGCGGCGCACGTCCAGGCGCCGGTCGCTGTTGGCATGTAGGGTCATGGTGCGCCCGCCTCAGCTGACTGTCAACCTTCGCAGGTTGGCACTCGCGGCCGCTGTTGCACGATGCCGCTCCGGCGGCCGCGTGCCTCTTGCCTGTACGCTATAATTCAAAGTTCCAGCCGGGCGTTTTCCCTCTTCGTGCGGAAGTGGCGGAACTGGCAGACGCGCAAGCCTCAGGAGCTTGTG
>JBOGIZ010000635.1:0-2305 GCA_050747805.1 Vicinamibacterales bacterium
AGAGATCCTCGCGGTTGTAGAACACCGACGGATCGGTCATGTGATACAGGCCATACACGTCGGCCTGGAGCGAGAGCAGCAGTTCCGGATAGCGCACGTGCGCGCGCAGATCCGCGGGCATCGCCGACGCATCCTTGAAGAGTGACGGGAAGATCGCGCGGTATGTCGCGATGATCGGATCGTCGGGATCGAACACGTAGAACGTCGTGGACCCGTTGTAGGCGTCGATGACTACCTTCACGCTGTTCCGCATGTAGTCGATCGGGACACCCTGGAGCGTTGAGGGCCGCGCGTAGGGGAAATGGTCCGTCGTCGTGAAGCCGTCCATGATCCACGCAAGGGTGCCGTCGGCACGCACGACCATGTACGGATCCGGATCGAACGTCAGATACGGGGCGAGCGCCGCGACGCGGTCGTGGACGTTGCGCCGCATCAGCAGGCGGCTCGTCGAGCTGACGTCGTCGCTGAACGGCAGTTTGCTGAGGTCGTTACGGTCGAGCGCGAGAAGCAGCCGGCGGTAGTATCCGCCGAGCTCGATTCCACCGGTGCCTTGATACGACGTCAGGCTGTTGCTTTGTCCCTGCGGATAATCGAACTCCTGCTGGCGTGTCTTCACGTAGACGTCGGTGTTCGTCATCTCGCCGAAGTAGATCTGCGGACGCGTAACGGTCAGTCCGCTCACCGTGCTCTGAACGGGCATGTCCTTGAGGTAGAGCAGCGGCAGGCCTTCGGCCGTGAAGCCGTTGACCGGATTCATCGTGACGCCGTAGCCGTGCGTGTAGATCAGCTTCTCGTTGATCCAGTTCTGGCTGCTCTCGGGCAGCTTGTCGACGTTCAGCTCGCGCGTCGCCAGCATCACCTGACGGAGGCGGCCGTTGATCGTGTAGCGATCGATATCGATATCGGGGAAGTCGTAATACGTGCGGATTTCCTGGAGCTGGCGCAAGGTGTCCTGCAGCACGCGCCAGTCCCACAGCCGGATGTTCTCGAGCGTCAGCTCGTTGTCGGCCGCGTCGGCGGCCGCGAGCGTGGTCTCGGCGGGAAACGCGCGCGACGACAGCCGATCGAGGCCATAGGCGCGCCGCGTGAATTCGATGTTGTGCTGGATGAACGGCCGTTCGCGCACCAGCTCGTTGGGTTTGACGATGAAACCGTCGACGTACGCCGCGATCGCGCCGACCGCGATGTAGCAGACGATGGCGGGTACGGCGCTCGCGACGAGCCATCGGAGGCGCGGCGCGGAGAAGCCGGCGACGAGCGCGGCAATCGCGCCGATGAGCAGGGCGACCGCGACGATGGCAGCCCCGGCAATCGAGATGTGCGCGTCAGTGTACGTGACGCCCGAGAAGATCGTGTGGTCGTTGAACAGGCGCTCGTAGCGTCCGATCCAGACCTGCGCCGCAAGGACGACCAGCACAAACGCCCAGCACAACGCCACGCCGCGGAAGCCTTCCTGCGGTGTGCGCGAGGTGATCCGGCCGCGGAGCATGCGCGCGCCGCCGGTCACCATGTAGAAGAAGAGCGCCATGAGGAGCGCAATGACGCCGATGCTCATCAGCCAGCCGACCAGTTGCTCCCAGACAGGCAGCGTGAAGATGTAGAAGGGGAGGGGTCGCCCGAAGATCGGATCGGCGACGGCGGCCGTGGCCGGGAACCTGGCGCTTCCCTGATGCCACCAGAGCGCGAACGTCGACCAGTCGGAGACCATGCCCGCGGCCGTCAGTACGGCAATCGCGAGCGCGCCAATCAGCGCAATCAGCCGCAGCGCGGGACCCACCGGCAGCCGCACCGGACGACCGTTGAGCATGATCAGACCGTCGGCGCCAAGCTCGCTCAGGCGCGGCGGCTTGAGCGCGAGAAACGCGCCATAGAGCAGCGCGAACGTGACCACGGCGAACGCGCCGAACACGACAGCCTGGATCGACAGCGTCGTCCAGAACACGTCGCGATACCCGAGCGCGCCGAACCACAAGGCATTGACGTAATACGAGACGAGCGTCTGGCCGCCGATGAGGAGAGCCACGAGAACGGCGACGAGCCAGAGCCGAAGGCGCCGGCGGCGCGGTCGCCGCGGCGGATATTCAAGGGTGACAGGATTCTGATCGTTGTACATGATCGGGCCCGGCGTGGGGGCTGTGCGCACCAGCATATATGCGCGGAGCGCACGAACCAACCATCCTCTGGCGCGGAACGTCCAATAAGCCTACGATGTGCTTCGTAGAGATGGGGGTGCCGGAGGCCCCGCCGCCATGATCAAAGACCTTCGCCACGCTGTGCGCGGCCTGCTGCACGCCAAGGGCTGGAC
>JBOGIZ010000636.1:0-2450 GCA_050747805.1 Vicinamibacterales bacterium
GGTCCTTGGTCGTCCGGCCCGCGGCGATACGGCCGGCGTTCGAGATCACCTGCGACGATCCGGTCTTGCCCGAGATGTCGTAGCCGGGAATGCGGGCCCGGCCACCGGTGCCGCCCTGGTTGACAACCATCCAGAGGCCGTCGCGAATCGCCTGCAGCTTGTCGGGATCGATGTCGATTTTCGACTGCGGCGGCGGCACCGGCACCGGCTTCCATCCGCTGCCGTCGTCGGTCGCCTTGAGCAGGTGCGGCGTGACGCGGGTGCCGCCATTGGCGAGCGTCGCCATGTAGACCGCCATCGACACCGGCGTGACGGACACCTGCCCCTGGCCGATGCCGACGGAAATCGTCTCGCCGGCGTACCACTTCTCGTGCAGCTTCTCCATTTTCCATTTCGTCGACGGCACGAGCCCCTGGAGCTCGTTCGGCAGATCGATCCCGCTCTTCACGCCGAGGCCGAGCAGCGTCGCCCACTTGTTGATTTTGTCGATGCCGACCATGTTCGCGACTGTGTAGAAATACACGTCGCACGACTCCTCGATCGCATGGCGCAGATCGATTGTGCCGTGGCCGCCTTTCTTCCAGCAGTGGAAGTAACGGCCGTAGAAGTCCGCGCCGCCCGTGCAGTGCACCTTGAAATCGGGCGTGATGATGCCCTCTTCGAGGCCCGCGAGCGCGACGGCCATCTTGAACGTCGATCCGGGCGAATAGCGGCCCTGGAGCGCGCGATCCTCGAGCGGCTTGAGAGAGTCGGTGTTGAGCTCGTTCCACGTGGCCCGGTCGATGCCGGCGACAAACGCATTCGGATCGTAGGATGGATGGCTCGTGAACGCGAGCACGTCGCCGTTTCTGGGATCGAGGATGACCGCGGCGCCGTTGAATCCGCTCGCCGTAATCGCATCGTCGGTCGCCTTCTGAATGTCGGCGTCGATCGTCAGCTCGAGCCGCCGGCCTTCCTTCGGATCCTGATTCCCAAGCTCCTCGAGCTGGCGGCCCACGCTGTTGACGACGACGGTCTTCGTGCCTTCCGCGCCCATGAGGAGCCGGTTGTACGCGTACTCCACGCCGGCCTGGCCAACGAGCGTGCCCGGTTCCACGCCGTCGTAATCCGGCTTCTGCAGCTCGGTCTCGGTCACTTCACTGACATATCCGTACAAATGCGCGGCCGCATCGTCGAGGTATCGCCGCGACGGAACTTCCTGGTCGATGATACCGGGCAGCTCGAGTTGCCGCGCCCGGGCGGCGATCACCTGTTCGCGCGATGCGTTTTCAATGAGCACAATCGGGCGGTACACGGGATCGTGCCGATGGCGACTCACGACATCGCGCAGCTGTGCAGCATCGACGCCAATCGCTTCCGCCAGTGTGCCGAGCACCTGGTCGACGTTTCTTGTCTGCTCGCGCACGAGCGCGATGTTGAACGTGTTTTGATTTTCGACAAGGACGCGGCCGGACCGGTCGAACATCACGCCGCGCGGCGCGGGCAGCGGCAGCTTGCGGATATGGTTGTTGTCGGCCATCTCGCGGAACTTGTCGTGTTGCGCGATCTGGAAGATCCAGAAGCCGACGGCAAGCGCAGCGAACGCCACCGCGACGACGGACTGCACCGTAGACAGCCGAACCGTCAGACCGCGGCGGTCGTCGGGCATCAAGTTCGTTGACATTATTTCCCGAGGGGCTCTCGCCCCTCGGACTCCCCTGCACGCTTACTGGCTCGCCGCTTCGCCGGCTCGCGCCGTTCGCGTGGCTCACTTGCATCGCTCGTTCGCATTAGAACTCCCGCCCCTCGGACTCCCTGCGGCCGACTCGTTTCGCTTGTTCGCATTAGAAACGCCCCTTGCCCACTCGGGCGGTGCGCCGCATGCGGCGGCGCTGCAGCAACTCAGGTCCGTTCTCTACGATGATAAACGCCGAAACACCGATCGCGCCGTTGACGAGCCCCTGAATAAGCGTTCCGTAGAGGTGCATCGAAAAGCCGCGTCCCCCCACCAGCGCCTGAAGGCCTTCGAACACCAGCTCATGCAGAAACGTCGCGGCGATGAACATCACAAATCGCGGCACCGTCGTCGAGACGATGAACTGGGCCCCGAGCAGACCCACCAGGAACCCGACCAGCGTCTTTGCCAAGCCGCCGATGCCGACAATCCCACCCGCCAACGCATCCTGGGCCAGCCCGCCGGCCATCCCGGCGAGCGTGCCGGTCACGGCGCCGAACGCCAGCCCGAGGTAAATCACCGCCGTCAGCACCAGGTTGACGCGGAGCGTCGACCCGACAAAAAGACCCGACAACGTGGACTGCAGCGCCAGCGCGGCGCCGAGCGCCACCAGGACGATCGCGGTTTTCACTTCGGCGCCTCGTCGCGGACCGCCGGCCGCGGCGGCACCATGACGACGAGCACATCCTCGAGGCTGGTGAAATCGACCGCGGGATTCACGCTAATGGTCCAGTAC
>JBOGIZ010000637.1:0-5230 GCA_050747805.1 Vicinamibacterales bacterium
GTGCTGATCGGTGAGCCGGGTGTCGGCAAGACCGCGATCGTGGAGGGCCTCGCCCAGCGCATCGTGGCCGGTGACGTGCCGGAGTAGCTGAAGAACAAGCGGGTAGTCTCGTTGGATCTCGGCTCGATGGTGGCCGGCGCGAAGTACCGGGGCGAGTTCGAAGAGCGGTTGAAAGCCGTGCTCAAGGAGGTCGCCGACGCACAGTGACAGGTCGTCCTGTTCATCGACGAACTGCATACGGTCGTCGGGGCGGGCGCGGCGGAGGGCGCGATGGACGCCGCGAATATGCTCAAACCGATGCTCGCGCGCGGCGAGCTTCATACGATCGGCGCAACGACGCTCGACGAGTACCGGAAGCATATCGAGAAGGATGCCGCGCTCGAACGGCGCTTCCAGCCGGTGATGGTCGGTGAACCGACCGTCGAAGACACGATCAGCATCCTGCGCGGGCTGCGCGAGCGCTACGAGATCCATCACGGCGTCACGATTAAGGATGCTGCGCTCGTGGCCGCCGCGGTCCTCTCGAACCGCTACATCACCGATCGATTCCTGCCCGACAAGGCGATCGATCTGATCGACGAAGCGGCGTCGCGCCTGCGGATGGAGATCGACTCGATGCCGGCCGAGCTCGACGAAGTGCAGCGGCGGATCATGCAGCTCGAGATCGAGCGCGAAGCGCTGCGCAAGGAAAAAGACAAGGCTTCGCAGGACCGCCTCGCGAGGCTCGACAAGGAGCTGGCCGACCTCAAGGAGGAACACGGGCGGCTCTCCGCGCACTGGCAGCAGGAAAAAGGCGTTATCCAGGCGTCGCGCACGCTCAAGGAACAGCTCGAACAGGTGCGGCTGGACATGCAGCGGGCGCAGCAGTCCGGCGACTACGCCAGGGCCTCTGAGCTTCAGTACGGCAAGCTGCCCGAGATGGAGCGCCAGATCAAGGAACAGGAGGCGAAGCTGGCCGACCTGCAGAAGTCGCAGCGCATGCTGAAGGAAGAAGTCGACGAAGAAGATATCGCTGAGGTCGTCAGCCGCTGGACCCACATTCCCGTCAGCCGCTTGTTGGAGGGGGAAATCCAGAAGCTGATCAAGATGGAGGACCGTCTGCATCAGCGCGTGATCGGGCAGGAAGAAGCGATTACCGCCGTCGCCAACGCGATCCGGCGCGCCCGTGCCGGGCTGCAGGATCCGAATCGTCCGCTCGGCAGCTTCATCTTCCTCGGGCCGACCGGCGTCGGCAAGACGGAGCTCGCCCGCGCCCTCGCCGAATTTCTGTTCGACGACGAGCAGGCGATGGTCCGGATCGACATGTCCGAGTACCAGGAGAAGCACACGGTCTCGCGGCTCATCGGTGCGCCGCCCGGATACGTGGGCTACGAAGAGGCCGGCCAGCTCACCGAGGCTATCCGGCGGCGGCCGTATTCGGTCGTGCTGTTCGACGAGATTGAAAAGGCGCACCCCGAAGTGCTCAACGTGCTGCTGCAGCTGCTCGACGATGGGCGGCTGACCGACGGCAAGGGACGAACCGTCGACTTCAAAAACACGGTCGTGATCATGACGTCCAACGTCGGGAGCCATGTGATCGCCGACGCGGCGCTCAAGACCGGCGAGATCAATGAAGGTGTGCGGCGCGAAGTGCTCGACGTGCTGCGCGCGCAATTCCGGCCGGAGTTCCTCAACCGCGTGGACGAGATCATCGTGTTCCACGCGCTCAGCCGCCAGCAGATGCGCGGCATCGTCGACATTCAGCTGCGCGGGCTCGTCAAACGGCTCGAGGCGCGGAAAATTCACATCGAGCTCACCGACCGCGCGAAGGACCATATCATCGAAGAGGGATACGATCCGACGTACGGCGCGCGCCCGCTGAAGCGCACCATCCAACGGGAGATCCTCGATCCCCTCGCCATGCGGGTGCTGCAGGGCGATTTCCGGGACGGCGATACGATCAGAGTCGATGTGTCCGGCGCCGAGCTGATCTTCAACCGGACACAGGCGGGCGTCGCGGCATAGCCATGAATGCCCGCTCTGGAATGCTGACCGCCATGTGTCGAAAGGACGCTGAACGCTTACATGCCTGAACTGCCCCGCCCTCCTGCCCGCAACCGCCGCGCTGGCGAGCGCCGCACGCCGCGGCCCGGCGGGAGTGCCGTCTGGTACATCCTCGGGTTCTTTCTCCTCCTGGCGCTCGCGCAGGCATTCTTCTATCAGATGCAGGGCGGCGAAACGATCTCGTACAGCGACTTCAAGCAGGACGTGTATCAGAACAAAGTTCAGGAAGTCACGCTCTCCGATGATCACGTCCGCGGCACGCTCAAAGCTGCCGGCAGCCAGCGCGCGGAGCCCTTCACTGCGGTGCGGGTCGAGGACCCCAAGCTTCCCGAGGAGCTCGAGCAGCACGGCGTCAAGTACACGGGCGAGGTTGCCAATCGCTGGGTATCGGACGTGCTCGGCTGGGTGATCCCGCTGCTGTTCATCGTCGGGCTGTGGACGTTCTTCCTGCGGCGCATGGGCGGCGCCGAAGGCGGCGTGATGTAGTTCGCGCGCAGTAAGGCGAAAATCTATTCGGAAGACGACGTGAAAGTGAGCTTCGCAGACGTCGCCGGCGTGGACGAAGCCGAAGACGAGCTGAAGGAAATCGTCGAGTTCCTGAAGACGCCTCGCAAGTACACGAGCATCGGCGGAAAGATTCCGAAGGGCGTGCTGCTCGTCGGGCCGCCTGGAACCGGCAAAACGCTGCTGGCGCGCGCCGTGGCGGGAGAGGCCAAGGTCCCGTTTTTCAGCCTGAGCGGCTCCGAATTCGTCGAGATGTTCGTGGGCGTCGGCGCCGCGCGCGTGCGCGATCTGTTCTCCCAGGCCGAAGCCAAGGCGCCGTGCATCGTCTTCATCGACGAACTCGACGCGCTCGGAAAGGTCCGCATCCAGTCGCCGATGGGCAGCCACGAAGAGCGCGAGCAAACGCTCAATCAGCTGCTGGCCGAGATGGACGGCTTCGACGGACGCAAAGGCATCATCATCATGGGCGCCACCAACCGGCCCGAAGTGCTGGATCCGGCACTCCTCCGCCCGGGCCGATTCGACCGCCAGGTACTCGTGGACAAGCCCGACATCCGGGGGCGCGAAGACATTCTGCGCATCCACGTCAAGACGGTGAAGATTGCGGCAAACGTCGATCTCAAGGTGATCGCGGCGCGCACGGCCGGCTTCGCCGGCGCCGACCTCGCGAACCTGGTGAACGAAGCGGCGCTGCTCGCGGCCCGCAAAGACAAGCCCGCCGTCGAGATGAAGGATTTCGACGACGCGATCGACCGGATCATCGCCGGACTCGAGAAGAAGCGCGTCATGAGCGACAAGGAACGCCGCATCGTCGCGTATCACGAATCGGGACACGCCATCGTCGCGAGCGTGCTGCCGGGCCTCGATCCCGTGCACAAGATTTCGATCGTCGCGCGCGGCTTCGGCGCGCTCGGCTATACGATGCAGCTGCCGCTCGAAGACCGCTATCTGCTCACGCGCGCCGACCTGCTCGGCCAGCTCGCCGTTTTGCTCGGCGGCCGCAGCGCCGAGGAGATCGCGTTCGGCGAGATCTCGACCGGCGCGCAGAACGATCTGCAGCGCGCCACCGACATCGCGCGCGCGATGGTGACCGAATTCGGCATGAGCGATTCGCTCGGCGCCGTCACCTACGACGGCCACCGCGGACCGAAGTTCCTGGAGAATCCGTTCCTCAGCGACCGCGGCGACCACTCGGAAGATACGGCGCAGAAGATCGACGCCGAGGTCAAGCGCATCCTCGACGACGCGCACGACCGCGCACGCAACGTGCTGCGCGATCGCAAGCCGATCCTCGACGAACTGTCGCAGCGGCTGCTCGACCATGAAGTGATCGAGGGCGCCGAACTGCGCCAGCTGCTCGGAGAGGTCCCGCCGAAAAGCCCCGAGGGCACCGTTCCGGCGGCCATTCCGGAGCCAGGCGTGCGATCCGAGACCGAGCCGCTCCCCGAAACCGAGTAGCGGAGGGCGTGGAGCAGATCTCTCGCAAAGGGCGCGGGAGGGCAAAGGGCGCGGAGAAAACGAATCCAGCGTCGATGCTGGCTGGTACCCGGCGACTGCCGTGCGCCGTGGTCCGGCCTTCGCCGGCCGCAGGGAGCCGGAGCGGACCGGGAAAGCAAGCAGCCGCTATTTTCATGTCTGCTTGCTTTCCTGGTCCGCTCCGGCTCCCCGCCGCGCAAGCGCGGCGCGGCGCACGTCAGCGTGAGGCTCTGCGCTCTCCGCTCTCGGCGCGCTCTGCGAGAGATCCGTCTTCCCGCTCTCAATCCCATCGCCAGCGCGACACCTGATGCAATAGGATTGTCGCGCGATGGCGCATCTTCCGCGCTACCGGCGTGACGTACGGATCGTCCTTTCGGCGACGGGGCTGCTCTCGTTCATCCCTGCGTCGCGCGCGGCGGCGCTCGCCTTGCCGGAGCTCGCCTTCGCCGCGTTCTTCGTCGGCGGTGTGCTGCGGCAGACCGCCGGCGCGGCCGGTCCATGGCTCGTGCTGTTCGCGACGCTTCTCGGCCTCGCCGTGCGGCGGTTCGACCTCGAAAGCTGGGCGCTGTTCGTGCCTGGCGGCGTCAGCGGACGCGTGCAGCAGGCGTTCGGACGACGGGCGGCCGCCGGCGCCACGGGGGTCGTCCTCGCCGAGCGGCTGCTCCTGACGGCCATCGCCTGCGTGGTGTTCGGCAATTACGTCGCGTCGCTGCTCTTCGCCGTGACGGGCTCCATCCGGCTGCTGCGGCACGCGACGGTCGCCGATCTCTCGACATTCATGGGATTCGCCATGCTCCTGTGGCTCTGGGTGCGGGCCAGGCGAGGGCGGTTCCTGACGTCGGCCAAACGGGCGCGCCATGTCTGGATCGCCATGGGCGTCCTGGCGGCGCTTGCGATCTGGGCGCTCGGCGCGTGCCTGACCCGCGGCACGTGGCCGGTGTTCGATCTTCAACCGGCCGCCGGCGCGGCGCCTGCGACTGGACTCGGGTGGGTTGCCCTGGCGGCGCTGGCGGCGTTCGGGCGGTCGGCCCCGGCGATTGGCGTGGCCGACAGCATTCCGCGCGCCGCGCACGAGCTCGAACCGCCGCGGATCGCCGGACTCCGCCGCGCGGTGGCCATCACGAGCGCCGTGAGCGTGCTGCTGACGGGCGGCCTAGCCCTGCTCTTCGCCGCCCTCGTGCCGGCTTCGGCCGACGCGGCGTGGAGC